>JBBSAU010000001.1:0-27371 GCA_038251925.1 Patescibacteria group bacterium
CGCCATTTCTTCAGCCTCTCTAATTTCGGTTTCCATGCTCAACCAGTCTTTAATTTCCGTCGCTAATTCTTCAGCCTCTTGACCAACACTAACAGCCGCTTCGCGATCATTCCAAAAATCAGGAGCTGACATTTTTAAACGCAGTTCTTTTTCTTCAACAACTTTTCGATCAATTGCTAAAAGCGCTTTTGTTTTCAAAAAGCGTTCGCGAAGTTCATTAATTTTTTTTAAAATATTTTCCATAAATAAACTGAAAATAAACTGGATTTATAGTACTTCTAAATTATAACAAAAAAGCACTCGAGTAAATAGAGTGCTTTTTATATATCTTTTCAAATAATCGATTAACGCTTGCTCCATTGTGGGGCTTTTCTCGCTTTACGAAGACCTGGTTTCTTTCTTTCAACTTGTCTCGGATCACGAGTTAGGTAGTTATTAACCTTCAAAGCTTCTTTAGTATCCGGGTCAATTGCGAAAATAGCGCGAGCAATTCCAAGACGAACGGCATCAATTTGTCCCATTTTACCGCCGCCACAAACAATCACGGAAAAATTAAAATCACGTAAGTGGCCGGTTGTTTTTAAAGGTTGAACAATTAAATTAAGACCATCGCCAGGAAAATATTCACTAGCGCGCTTACCATTAATCATAATCACGCCTTTGCCGCCTTCATAAAGACGAACTTGAGCAGCCGCTTGTTTACGACGACCGACGGTTTTCAAATATTTACCGGAAAATTCAACCGTTTCATTTTTTGCCCAGTCTTTTTCTTCATCCAAATTTTCCTCTTCATTAATTTCAATCGCTTCAGTTTCCTGGATTTCTTGTTTCTTTTTTTCGGCCATATTATTTAATAATTAATCTTTTTAACATATTAACGCGAAGCTTGGTTGGTGGTAACATATCACGAACAGCGCGATGTAGAACATCACCTGGGTCTTTCGCGAAAACAACTGACATTTTTTTACTCTTTAAACCACCTAAATATCCGGAATAATGATGATATTGTTTTTGGTCTAATTTCTTGCCAGTAAATTTCATTTTTGAAATATTGCTTACTTCAACAATATCACCCAAATCTAAATGCGCCTCATATTCAGGTTTATTCTTACCGCGAAGGATAAGAGCGATTTTTGAAGCTAAGCGGCCCACCGCCAAATCAGTAGCATCAAGTTGATGTAATTTTCTCACGATATTTTTCATATAATTATACTAATTCAATTTGTACCATTTCGGCACCATCGCCTTGGCGAACCCCTAATTTAGTAGTCCGAGTATATCCACCCGGGCGAGTTTTATAGCGTACGCCTAAAACTTCAATTGCTTTTTTAACTGCGTTTTTTTGCAGCAAGACCTTGATCAAACCACGGCGAGCAGTTAAATCACCCGCTTTTGACGAAGTAATTAATTTCTCAACTAATGGTCTAACGGCCTGAGCTTTTGCTTTTGTAGTTTTAACTTTCTCGTATAATAAAATACTTGAAGCCAAATTACGTAACATTAATTCTCTTGGCCCTTTCTTCCGGTCTAAAATTTTATTTTTATTTCTGTGACGCATATCAGATCTTTAAAATTATTTTTTAGTTTTGGTGCTAACTTTCTTTTCCTTTTTTTCTTTTTTTTCTTTTTTTACTTCAACTTCTTCCTCCTCATTCTCTTCCTCAGTAACAATCGTCGCTTCAATCGGAGCTTCTTCAATCATTTCCTCTTTCTTGTCCATCGCACCTGGAAGTAAAGCGCTATATTGATCTACTAAAACTTTAACAGTTTCATTAAAAGCCACTTCAGGAGTAATTGTGCCATCAGTTTTAACATTTAAAACTAATTTATCCCAGTTAGTCATTTTACCAACACGAGTATTTTCAACACTACTCGATACAACAGTTACTGGAGAAAACATCGAATCGATTTCAATATAACCAATTTCACGATTTTCTTTTTTAGCTCCTTCAGGCATTTTATAGCCACGACCTTCTTTGACAACAATTTCCATTTCTAAGGTTCCGGCTTCATCAGTAATGTTTGCAATAACTAATTCTGGATTTTTAATTTCAACCTGAGTATTTTTAGTAATATCAGCGGCTGTCACAATTTTCTTTCCTTTAACCTTAAGCTCCAAACGAACTTCTTCTTCGCTGTGCATTTTAAAGCGCAATTGTTTAAGGTTCAAGATCATTTCTAAAACATCCTCTTTGATATGCGGTAAAGCCATAAATTCATGGCTAGCTCCTTTAATTTTCGCACCAATAACGGCTGCGCCCGGAAGAGATGATAATAACACGCGGCGGAGTGAGTTGCCGATAGTCATACCGTAACCCGGAAATAAAGGCTCAACAGTAATAATTCCTTCATTCGGATTGCCACCTTCTTTAAATTCAATTTTTTTAGGTAAAGCAATGTTTTGCATATGTTTTTTTTATTTTGAGTAATACTCAATAATCATTTGAACATTAATATTTTGAGGAAGATCAAGATCTTTTGGTTCGTGGAGAACTTTGGCGCTTAAATCTGTATTATCGAAATTTAACCAACTTGGTCTGTCAGCTTTCTTAATCTTTTCATTCAAATTCTTGAAAAAACGATTATTCAAGCTGCTTTTTCTGATTTTAATAACTTCGCCAAGTTTAACTGAGAAAGATGGAATATTGGCTTTACGGCTATTAACAGTAAAATGACCGTGGTTTACTAATTGGCGAGCCTGGCTTCTAGAAGCGGCCCAACCTAAACGATATACAACATTGTCTAAACGCATTTCTAAAGCCTTTAAGAAATTCTTACCAGCATCACCTGATTTCTTCGATGCCTTGGTATAAGTTAAACGAAATTGCTTTTCAAGCAAACCATAGAATTTCTTAGCTTTTTGTTTTTCCTGTAATTGTAAACCGTAATCGCTTAAACGCTTACGTCCCTTTGGACCATGAAAGCCCGGAGCATAATTACGTTTAACCATCGCGCATTTAGGACTCATACAACGATCTCCTTTCAGAAAAAGTTTTTCGCCTGTGCGACGGCATTGTTTACATTTACTATCTAGATTTCTTCCCATATTATTTTTATAATTAGACGCGACGTGGTTTTTTAGGACGACAGCCATTATGCGGAACCGGAGTTACGTCTTTAATAGCGACAACGTCTAAACCATTAGCATTTAAAGCGCGAATAGCCGCTTCACGGCCTGTACCAACACCGGAAACAAATACGCTTACCTCTTGCAAACCGTATTCTTCCTTAGCTTTCTGCGCAGCAATTTTAGTAATAATTTGTGCGGCATAAGGAGTGGCTTTTTTTGCCCCCTTAAAACCCGCTAAACCAGCACTGGCCCAAGAAATAACATCACCATTTGTATCAGTTAAAGTAATCATGGTGTTATTATAGGTAGCTTGGATATATGCTCGACCGACTTTGACGATTTTAGCAGTTTTTTTCTTCTTTTTCTTGATTAACTTCTTTTTCGCCCGAGCCTGTTTGTTTTTTTCTAATTTTTGTTTAATTTCTTCTGGCAATTCTTCGTCAGAAGAATCAAAGTTAAAACCTTCAGTTTCCTTTTCCTCTTTTTCTTCTTTTATCTCAGTAATTTCAGCCGAAACAGCGGGAACTTTTTTAGTATCCTTGGCAGTTTCACTTTTTATTTCTTTTTTTACTTCTTCAGACATATTTTAATCTTTATAAATGATTAGGTCTTCTGCAATCCTGACTTAGATTTACCGCTACCCATAGTAACCCGTTTATTTCCACGAACGGTTCGGCTATTGGTTTTAGTTCTTTGTCCTCTTACCGGTAAATGCTTAGCGTGGCGAAGACCACGATAACAACCGATTTCTCGCAGACGTTTGATATTACTTTGGACCTCACGACGTAAATCACCCTCAACTGTGTATTTCTTTTCAATAATTTCTCGTAAAAGATTAACCTCTTCTTCTTTTAAATCTTTAACTCTCGTATCCTTATCAACTTTAGCCTCAGCTAAAACTTTGTTAGACCGAGTTCGGCCAACACCGTGGATATAAGTCAAAGCAATTTCGACTCTTTTGTCATTGGGAATATTGACTCCCGCAATTCTTACTGCCATATAGTATAATAAATTACCCCTGTCTTTGTTTATGTTTAGGGTTTTTGCAAATAACATGAACACGACCCTTACGTCGTACTACCTTACAATCTTTACAAATTTTTTTAGCACTAGCTCTTACCTTCATATTGAAATTTCTAAATTTAATTAAGTTAGAGACGATAAGTGATACGACCCTTGGTTAAATCATAGGGACTGATCTGAAGTTTAACCTTATCACCCGGAAGTAAACGAATTTTATTCATTCGCATCTTACCGGATAAATGAGCGGCAATCTCATGACCATTTTCCAGTTTCACACGAAAGCTGGCGGCGGGCATAAGCTCGAGAACCTCTCCTTGCATCTCAATAAAGTCCTTAGCGTTAAGGGTGTCGGTTATTTCATTTGTCTTATCTCTGCCTTTTGACATTAACACAAAAAAATTTGATAAAGACTAGTCGGTCTGCTTTATCAAAATCTATTATAAAAATTAGTTTTATCTAATATTATTCTTAATAAAATTATTATAGGGATAAGTAATCAAGTTGTCAAGAGTTATTAGCTTAGTTTAAGACAGCTTTAATTCGTCTTACGCCTGAACTTGAGGCTTCTTCCTTAGAAATTTTAAAATGACCCAAAAGACCAGTTGACTCGACATGCGGGCCACCACAAATCTCCTGCGAATAAGCTTCTTCCATTTTCGGACTACCAGCTGAGTCTAGGTAGGTAACTGTGTATACCTTAACCTTCTCACCATATTTTGAATCAAAAACACCCATGGCGCCGCGATTTTTAGCTTCCTCGAGCGTTAATTCCTCACAAATTACCTTGAAATTCTTAGTAATTGCCTCATTGACGAGATTTTCGACCTGAACAATTTCCTCGGGAGTCATCTTGGTCGGATGTGAAAAATCTAAACGTAATCTTTCGGCGGTTATATTCGCTCCCTTTTGAACAACATGATCTCCTAAAATTTTTCTAAGCGCGGCTATTAGAAGATGAGAGGCTGTATGAAGCTTGGTTGTTTCCTCTCCGGAATCTGCTAGTCCACCTTTAAATTTACCAGCTGAGGCGGTTCGAGATAAATCCTGATGCTGAGTGAATTCAATTTTGAAGGCCTCCGTATCAACCTCCATTCCCTTTTCAGCCGCCATTTCAATTGTCATCTCTAATGGATAGCCATATGACTGGAATAAATTAAAGGCGGCCTGACCAGGAATTATTTTTTCGTTTTTATTTTCATCAATAAATTTCATAAATTCTCTCTCGCCCTGAACTAAGGTTTTCCTAAATTTTATTTCTTCTTTATCTAACTCACTCATGATAATCTTCTCTCTTTCTCTTAAATTCGGATAATAATTTTCATAATCAGCAATCACTACTTGAGAAATTTTTTTTGTAAAATTATCTTCTATCCCTAAGCCATAGGCAAAGCGAACTGCTCGACGAATTAATCTTCGCGTAAAGTATCCTTGATCTTTATTTGAAGGCAAGGCGCCGTCACTAATTAAAAAAGTAGCTGCTCGTAAATGGTCCATAATAACTCGAAAAGACTTAATCTCCTCCTGATTATCGCCGTATTTTTTTCCACTAATTTCTTCAATTTTAGTTCGCAAATTTTTAAAAATTTCCGAACAATAAATATCGGGATTATCGGCTAGAGCCATTGCCATTCGCTCGAGTCCACCACCAAAATCGATATTCTTATGTTTAAGTTCAGAAAATCCCTCATCTGTTTTTACATATTGCATAAAAACATTATTGCCGATTTCAACATAGCGACCGCAATCACAAGCCGGACTACAAAGATCATTTTTATATTTCGAATTTTCATGAAGTTTTAAATTAGCCCCCATGTCCCAAAACATTTCTGAATCGAAACCGCCAATTTCTCCGATTGGCATTTTATCAGGCACGCCTGATCGCGACCACCAATTTTCTTTTTCATCAAAACAAAAAATTCGTCCTCCTTTAATATTTTCTGTACTCAACTCATAAACCGCCTTAGCCTCTATGCCAACACTCTTAAATTTTTCTTGCCATAAGGCGATTGACTCATCATCTCGCGGAATTTTAAATTTTTCACTGCCCTGATAAACAGTAATATATAGACGAGCCGGATCCAATTTTAATTCTTGGGTCAGAAATTCAAAAATCCAAGAAATTTGCTCGGTTTTGAAATAATCTCCCAAGCTCCAATTACCGAGCATTTCAAAAAAAGTTGTATGTCGATTATCACCAACATCATTAATATCAGATGCCCGAAAAGATTTCTGCGAATCAGTAATTCTGACGCCCCCGGGGTGTTTTTCGCCCAGTAAATATGGTACCATTGGTTGCATACCCGAGCTCGTAAAAAGAGTGGTCGGATCATTTTCGGGAATTAAAGAAGCACTCGAAATCACAGTGTGACCCTTACTTTTAAAAAAATCTAAATATTTTTGACGGAGCTCAGATGAATTCATATATTTAATTATCGAAATTAAAAATTTTCTAGATTAGCTTTTCTATATTACATTAACTTCTTCTTGAATATCAAGACCAAACTTTTTCTTGACCGCTGACTTTACTTTTTTAACTAGCGCTAGAACATGCTTCGCTTCAGCGCCACCATGATTAACTAGAATAAGGGCTTGCTTTTCATACATACTAACAGGACCGATCTGCTTACCCTTATATCCGGCCTGCTCAATTAACCAGCCAGTCGGGATTTTTATTTTATTTTTTCCGGCGGGAAAACTTGGCATCTGCGGGTATTTTTTGAATAGTTCAAGGTATTTTACGCGACTAATTTCTGTATTTTTAAAATATGAGCCTGCATTAGCTAATACGCCGGGGTTAGGTAGCTTCGAATTTCGTATTTCCGTAATCACTTTTATGACATCACTTAAATAGGGATTATTAATTCCCTTCTTTTCTAATTCCTGTCTAATCGAACCATAATCTAATTTAAAGTCGGCTTGGTGAGATAATTTAAGCGTTACTGAATAAATAAAATATTTTCCCTTTAATTTGTTTTTAAAAATACTATCGCGGTAGCCGAACTTGCAATCCGTCGCAGCAAAAATCTTCTCATAACCGGTCTTGAGGTCAATCGCTTTTAAATGATAAAAATTATCTTTTAATTCTACGCCATAGGCACCGATATTTTGAATCGGGGCAGCGCCAACCGTTCCATAAATTAAAAATAAATTTTCGAGTCCATATAAATTTCGTTCAACCGTGTAAGAAACAAATTTAGTCCAAGATTCGCCGGACTTCGCTTCAACTAAAGAAAAATCTTCCTGGCGATCAAGAACTTCCATCCCACGAATTTCATTTTTTAAAACCAAACCCTTAACTTTTTTAGAAATTAATATATTTGAGCCTCCACCTAAAACGCTAATCGTTTTTTTATTCTCTTTAGCCCAGATAATTGCTTCTCTTAAATCTTCTAAACTTTTAATGATCGCAAAAAACTCAGCGGCGGCACCGATTTTTAGAGTTGTGTATGGGGCTAGGGGGATATTTTTTTCAATCTTTAGCATGGTTTAATTATAGTTAAAATACGATAAATAGTAAAATCAGGCGAATCATGAATATACGCGTATCATTGACATTATTAATATATTATTGTACTATTAGTTCAGTTATTTTAAAATTTAACCCCTAAAAACCCCAACGAGATGAAAAAGATCCAAACATTAGTCAAATTAAGCGCTATAATCCTTTTAGCGTTGCTTTATTCCTGTGAAAAAACGAAAATCGACAAATTTCAGGAATTAAAAGTTGTGAACCTTCGGGAAAATAACCCATCCTCATCAATTAAAATAATTGATGTTACCTCGCAAATTATAGCCGTTAATTTTCCTGGACCGCCGGCCGTTACCTTCAATGATACGCTGGGATTAACTAAAGTTCTCTGTGAAAACGAAATAATTTACAGTTCCGACTGGAAAGTAGGTTATCAAAGCCAATTTCATTACAAAACTTCAATTTACGGAGCTAACAGTGAAACAATACAAATCGTTTTCGTCAGGGATGACATATTTTTTAACAAGCTGCTTCTAGTCCAAAATAATAAATTGTTAAAAACTATTGACTATTCGACCGTAACTATCAAAAAGGTAAAAATAGATGAAAGCGAAAGAGCCATTCGAATTACCGGTAATAGCACCTGGATAAGGACTGGCCCCATTGAGGATGTCGAAACAAACATCAGTTACTAAACATTAAAACAGCTCGCCGGGGATTTTACCTAAACTCAAATCAAAAAGGACTGCCTAAAAACAGTCCTCTTTTTATATCTTCAATTAAATTATGACTTTCGCTTAATCAACATCTCCCAACTCCTGAAGCTTGAGTAATTTAGCGTATAAACCACCCTTAACATGCGCTAATTGGGTATGGCTTCCCTCTTCGGCAACTTTACCATTTTCAAGCACGATAATTTTATCAGCTTTTTTAATTGTACTTAAACGATGAGCAATAATAATCATCGTCCTTCCTTTACTAATTTTTTCCATCGCATCAGAAATAAGAACTTCACTTTGACTATCGAGATTTGAAGTTGCTTCATCAAAAATTAAAACTCGCGGATTAGCTAAAATAGCTCGAGCAATTCCAATTCGCTGTCTTTGTCCGCCGGACAATCGCACTCCACGCTCGCCCACCTCCGTATCATAGCCCTTTTCTAATTTATTAATAAACTCCTCGGCATTAGCAATCCGCGCTGCCGCTTTAATTTCTTTCTGACTAGCACTTGGCTTAGCATAAGAAATATTTTTGCTGATACTTAAATCAAAAATTTCAACCTCCTGCGGAACAATTGCTAAAAATTTTCTAAATGTAGCCACATCATAATCACGCAAGTTTTTATCATCAAGTAAAACACGCCCTTTCTGGGGATCATAATGACGATAGAGCAAACGGGCAATCGTTGTCTTGCCGCCGCCAGAGGGTCCAACAAGAGCGACCACGCAGCCTGGAGTAATTTTAAGATTTAGATTACTGATGGCCGGTTTTTTATTATCTCCATAATAGAAAGAAACATTTTCAAATTTAAATTCACCTCTAACAACTTTAGGTTTATAGGCGTTTTTTTTATTAACGATCGATGTTTCACTATTAAAGAGTTTAAGGAGGCGATTAACCCCTTCTCGGCCCTCTTCCATGCGGTCATAAAAACGAGACAGGCGATAAAGCGACCCATAAGCCTTCTCACTCAGTGTAAAAGCAAATATTAAAGTACCAACGCCCATGACCCCTTTATAAACTAAATATACTCCCAAAAATAAAACAACGGCTCGACCAATATCAACAATCATATTTCGACCGAGACCAACTTTCATCATCCAACCGAATTGTTTATTTTCATTATCACGAACATGAACTTTTATCTTATTAAACTCTTCTAGCTCACGTTTTTCCTGGACAAAAGATTGAACAGCATTAATATTCATTATCGATTGTCCCATTTTTCCTGAGGCCACTTCGTAATTCTTATAAATTTCTTTACGAATAGGATACATCTTCTTATTCGCCCAGTAGGTCGTAACCAAATAAAGTGGGGCAAAAAACAAGAAAGACAAGCCAATACGCCAGTCAGCCCAAAATAAGGCGACAAGGGTGAGGATTAATTGAACAAAAGTCGGCGCTAACTCCCAAAAAATATTATTTATAAACTGAGAAATTTTATCAACTCCGCGTTCGATTTTAATAATCTTCGCTCCCGTATTTTCTCTCTCGTGATAACCCAAATCAAGCGACACTAATTTTTCCTGAGCTTTAACTCCAAGGGAATATTCAATGTCGACCAGAAGCTTAAGAATTCGACGATCCGTAAAATAATCAAGTACGGAATGGACTTGATTACTAACTAAATATAAAACAATAAATTGAATCAAGTAAACTAAATTCTCAAGCTTAAAACCATTCAAACCATCAATTAATAATTTTAAAATATAAGGACTGAGCAAATCTAAAAACGCCAAAATAACAATTAAGGTGCTAATTGAAGAAAAATATTTACGATAAGGATTTAAAAGAGACCAGAGTTCTTTCCAAAAACGACTCCAAGTAATTATTTCTTTGACTTCCTCTTTAGTTGTCTTAGATTTTTTTCCCATTTTTTAAAAGTATGTCAGCAACTCGAAAAACATCACCAGCGCCCATTAGAAGCAAAACGTCTTCTCTGTTTAATTTGGCTTGTAAATATTTAGCCGCTTCGGGAATTGTTTTAATATACTTAACAATCTGCGAATTTTTTTTAGTTTTGTTATATTTAATAATTGCCTTCATTAACTCGGCACTTGAAACTCCGCCTTTTGTTTCCCGAGCCGAACCATAGATATCAAGGATTATTAATTCGTCAGCTGACTCAAAACTTTTAACAAAGTCTTTAAATAAGGCCTTAGTGCGAGTAAAAGTGTGCGGATGAAAAACAGTTACAATATTTTTCTGACTATAGCGCAAACGTAAACCTTCGAGGGTTGTTTTAATTTCAGTTGGGTGATGAGCGTAATCATCAATTATTAGAGCTCCTCTATATTTTCCCAGAGACTGGGCGCGCCGTTCTGTCCCTTTAAAACCGGCTAAATGCTTCTTAATATCAATAATTGAGACATTAAGGGCACGTGACGAAGCAATAACAGCCAAGGCATTATAAACATTATGCAGTCCCCAAAGGCTAATTTTAAAATCACCGAAATCATTGACCGAGAAAATTTGCTGACCGCCAGCAATTCTTAAATTATGCGCTAAATAATTAACAGTCGCGACTGTCTGCCCTTCAGGAGAAACATCATAAGTAATAATTTTTCCAGAACAATATTTTAGAATTTTTTTTGTTTCTCGGTCATTGTTATTAGCTACAAGGATTCCGGCAGCCGGAATTTTTTTTATAAACTCGGCAAAAACCTTAGCGTAGCTGGCCTGATCTTTAAAAAAATCAGGGTGATCAAATTCGATGTTATTTAAAATAACCATTTGCGGAAAGAAGTATTGCAATTTATTTTGATACTCATCAACTTCAGCCACAAAATATTTTGAAGCTCCAATTAGACTGCTACCCTTGAACTGCGGCACGCGCGAACCGACTAATACATTTACTTCTTTTTTTGCTTTGTTTAAAACATAGCCAAGCCAGGCGGAAGTAGTTGTTTTTCCATGACTTCCACAGACCGCAATCCCGTAATAATCATTAAATAGGGCTCCCAGAGCTTCGGCGTAAAGTAAAACCGGAATATCTTTGAATATATTTTTATTACTCTTTAGATACGCTAGCTCAAGATTATTTTTTTCACTATAAGCAGAAGAATGGATAATTAAATCGAGCTTAGAGGGAATATTTTTCGGAGAAAATGGTGTTAGAACTTTTATTTTGGCCTTCTTTAATACTTGATCAGTCATAAAAATATCGGTATTATCTGAGCCGATAACCGCATTCCCTTTGGCCGCCAAAAACTGCGCGAGCATTGTCATCCCAACGCCCTTAATGCCAATCATATAAATGATTTTCGAATTGCTTTTATTATTTTTAATATTTTTTTTATTTCCTTTCATAACTGGCATTAAATTTCAAATTTATTTTAATATTTCCCAAATTATTGTCGCGATATTCTCAGCTGCGTCCGGTTTCATAAGCTTATTAATATTACGGCTCAAGGTCCCTCTTAATTTTGAATCATTTAATATACCGGTAATTTCCGCTAGTAACTTAGTGGCCGTTAAACCTGTCTGACTTAAAACAATACTAGCTGCTTTCATTTTAAAGATAGCGGCATTATCTTCCTGGTGAGAGCTAGGTATTGGAATTAGAATGGCTGCCTTCGCTAAGGCCGCCAGCTCTGTTAAAACACCGAAACCACAGCGAGAAATAACTAAATCAGCCGCTGCCATTAGCCCTAATACTTCAGTTTGACCAAGAAACTCAAAGGCCTGGTAACGTGGGTTATTAATTACTGTCGCCGATTTTTTTCCCTGCCCAGTTAAATGAACAACTTGATAATTTGCGAGTAAATCATCTAAGCATTCAAAGACCAGATTATTAATCGCGATCGAGCCAGTACCGCCGCCAATTATTAAAATTAAAGGAATATCAAGAACAAGATTATAACGATTTCTAGTTTCAATTCCTTTGGATGAATAAATCGCCACATCTCTAAGTGGATTACCGGTTAGAATTGATCTCGGTCCATAGTCAATTAAAGATTTTTCAAAAGTAACGGTAATCACTCGAGCAAAAGGTGCCATTAACTTATTGGCAAATCCCGCGCGAATATCTTGTTGATGTATCAAAATTGGAATGTGTCTGCAGGCGGCTGCCCAAATTAAGGGAACGCTCACAAAACCACCAGCGCTAATTACTAAATCTGGTTTTTCACGTTTTATAATTGCGAGCGACTGCCAAAAGGCGACAATAATTTTAAAAATATCGAAAATATTTTGCAGAGAAAAATAACGACGCCACTTGCCGCTCAAAATACTTATAAATTTAATTTCCTTTTCTTTGAAGGCTCCGACCAAATCTCTAACCGGTCCTGTTTTAGTGCCAATAAAAATTAAATTCAAATTTGAATCTTCTTTAATAAGTTGCGCGGCAATTGCCAGTAAGGGCGTGACTGGCCCACCGGAGCCACCACCGCTAAACATGATTGTTTTTACTTTATTATTTTCCATATTTAAGACTGGTTTCAAATTTTTAAGCTCGACTTCGTCCTTGTTTAGTTTGTTTGCTGATATTAATTAATATCCCCATCGCAATCAGATTAGCTAGCATGGCTGAGCCGCCGGAGGAGATAAACGGTAGTGGCACGCCCGTCATCGGAATTAAATTAATCATTCCCCCGATATTTAAAAAAGTTTGCACAGCTAACCAAACGACAATTCCCACAGCTAAAGCGCTGCCATATAAATCAGGGGCTGCGCGGGCAATTAATAGTCCCCGATAGAATATAAATAAATAAAGTAACATTAAAAGAGTGCTAAAAACAAAACCAACCTCTTCGGCAATAATCGGAAAAATAGAATCACCCCAAACTTCTGGCAAATACATAAATTTCTGTCGGCTCTGACCGATTCCCCGGCCAAACCAGCCGCCTGAACCCACCGCAATCAAAGATTGGTTAACTTGATAACATTTATCCTGAGCACTATAACTTGGATCTTTTAAGCACTTAAATCGATCTGATTGATAGGATGTTTTTAGACTCAGCATCACAAGTAGAACTAAGCCAGCTAGAACGACGGCTATAAAAATATGACTAACTTTTCCGCCACCAGCAAAGAAGACTACCATGGCCGTAAAGGCGATAATAAATAAAGTGCCCAAGTCTGGCTGAGCTAACATTAAAATACTAATCACGCCTAAAATCGCTAAAAAGGGGAAAATTCCGCTAGAAAAGCTATTTAACTCACCCTTTTTTGCCTCAAGCCAGGTAGCTAAATAAATTAAAAAAGATAATTTAACTAGCTCTGAGGGTTGCAAGGAAAAACCACCAATATTAATCCAACTTCGCGCTGTGCCATACTCCGAGCGCAGGCCAGGTATAAAAACTAATAGTAATAAAATAATTGATGAAAATAAGAAAAAAACGGCAAACTTCTTTAAACTGCGATAATCAATTTTAGTCACAAGCCAAAATATCCCGAGTGATAGTATCACCCAAATAAATTGTCTTAAAAAATAATGATAAGTATTCCCGTAGCGAGAAAAGGAAACAACCGATGAAGCACTAAAAAGCATGAGCAAACCAAAAATAAGCAAAGCCATAATGGCTGTGAGCAAACTTTTGTCAGGTTCATGAGAACTCGAGCGGGGGGAAAACATTTTTTTTCGAAGACGACTAAAAGCCATAAAAAAAATTATTCTCTTAGAATTTTTTATCTAAAAGAAAAATCATTAACCCAATAACTGCACCCATGCCAGCGACCACCCAAAAACGCATGACAACCTTAGATTCAGGCCAACCGAGAGCTTGATAATGGTGATGAATCGGGGCTGATAAAAAAATCTTTTTTCCGCGTATCCTTTTTGAAAGCACCTGAATGATAACAGATAAAGATTCAACAATAAAAACAACGCCAATAAATAAAAGAAGGAGCGCGCTATTAGTTAACATGGCAATGATTCCCAGGGTCACGCCCAAACTCATGGCTCCGGTATCACCCATATAAAAACGGGCCGGAGGGATGTTAAACCATAAAAAGGCCGATAAAGCGCCAATAATTGCTCCACAAAAGGTTGCTAAATCATAACGGCCCATTGAAAAGGCTATCACCCCATAAGCAACAAAAGCGACTAGAAGGGTGCCTCCAGCTAAGCCATCTAAGCCGTCTGTTTCATTAACTGAAAAAGAAGTAGCGACAATTACAAAAATAAAAATCGGAATATACCAAGCGCCAATTTCAAAATTACCTAAAAAAGGAACGTGAAAAACTGTCCAATCTAATTTAAAATAAAACCACAAAGCGCCCACAATCGCTATTAAAGTATAGATCAAGATACGGTGACGTAATTTTAAGCCGCCTCCGCCTAGTACCCCTTTATTTCTAACATCGAGCCAGTCATCAAATAATCCAATTAAAGCCGTTATAACCAAGGCCCCTAAGGGTAGTAATGTTTCAGCACGTGTTAGAAAATTTAAATGACTTATAACTCCATCTGGAAAAAAATTGGCCAAAGCCGAAAAAACCAAAATTAAAATTAAGACAGTGCCCCAAATTAAAACACCGCCCATTGTCGGTGTCCCCGCCTTATGGGCATGCATTTCGCTAAAAATTGGCGTCGCGCCGTTATTTCGAATTTTTTTGCCTAATTTATATTTATATAAATAATGAGAAATTAATGGCGTCGCAAAAACGGCAAAAATAAAGGCAATAACCGCAAAAAATAAAACTTTTATTAAATAAAATTCCATCATAAAAAATTAGCGAAAATTGATTAGGTAAACGGCGAGCAGCGCCGTGCTTAAGAATAAGCCAAAAAGAGCGGCCGCACCGAGTAAAAAATGGGCCATGATTTTAAAATTTTTATCTTTATGCAAAATAGCTAAAATAATTATATTAACAAAAAAAACAGCTAGTCCCATTAAGGGGTAGAAATAAATTTGCCTAGGACTACCCACCATGTCGATACCAAAGTCGACGTTATAGTGCAAAACTAAAATATCGGTAGTTAATTTGCTGCGGATAAGCCAAGCCTGAATCCAGGCAATGATTTGCCAAATGATAACCAACGCGATATATAAATAGCTGGGTCGAAAACGAAAAATAGCCGTTATAGACAACTTAACTCGATCGAGATAAGCGAAAAAACGTGCATAAAAATTAGAATAAGCCATAAATTTATTATAACAATATTTCCCTAATTAATCGGGTTAACATAAATATTTTAACACATTTTAAAATAATATAGAATAAGCTATAATAAAGGTGTAATAATAGTAATATGAGTAAAAAAATCATTTCGAACATCTTTAATTATGCCGCCCATGAAGGAGCTAAGAGTTTTATGATAGAAGCAGCTCCAGATAAGCTTGACCTACACTATCATTTTAGCGGCGACGAGGACCGCTCTTTTGGTTTACCGAAGAAACTTGAGAAAGATTTAAGCAAGGCCCTGCGTCAAGTTCTAAAACTAGCCCCCGATGAACTTGTCACAGAAAAATATTGCAAAATTGAAGATAAAAACTTTCAGGTAACTTTTTACCTCACAATCGTCCCTGCTTCTAGCGGCGAAAAAATTGTTATTAATATTATCCCGAAAGATCCCCGCCTCCTAAGCTTAAAGCAACTAGGACTCCAAAAAAAGAATTTAAAAACTTTAGAGAAAATAAAAAGTTTTCGTTCAGGACTAGTTTTAATTAGTTCACCTGATGGTCAGGGTAAAAGCACTACGTTAAACTCAATCTTACAAAAATTAAATAATCCGGACAAAAGTATATATTTTCTGGGCTCTAGTCTTGAGCTTCCTTTCGAAGGCATTAGTTATTTAAAGTCAAACAAAAATAATTGGGCCAAAGTAATTAAACTTGACTCAGAAATTATAATTTGTGAAATTGAATCAGAAGAAGATTTTAAAAATGCTGCTTACGCCGCCTCAACTGGCAGACTAGTTATCGCGACGATAGGCGCTAATTCCGTCTGGGAAGCTCTCCTGGCATATCTAAAATTGAAATTACCCCTGAAATTAAAGCTTGATAGTCTTAAACTAATACTTAATCAACGCCTAGTAAACCTTAAATCCAGCAAAAGAAAAGCAATTGGTCTTTTTGAAATTCTCGAACTAAGACCAAGCCTAAAAAAATATTTGCTTGATTCTGAATTTGATAAGACAAAGAAAAATTTTTGGGAAAATCTTGGGCGCTTAGCAATTAAAGACGGCTACGAGCCTCTAAGTTTTGACCAGCAAAAGAAGATTAAAGATGGACTAATAAACGCATCTTAATAGAATTATGAAAATAGTTTGCGTCATCCCTGCCTATAATGAAGCTCAGAATATTCGCTTGGTGATTTCCAAGGTCAAGTCTTTTGTCGATGAGATAATTATTGTTGACGACGCCTCAAGCGATGATACTTTTAAGCTTGCCAACCTTGATAATGTTACAGCTGTGCGCCATATTATTAATCGCGGTCAAGGCGCCGCTCTAAGAACGGGTACCGAACTAGCCCTTGAAAGAGGAGCAGACATAATTATTCATTTTGACGCTGACGACCAATTTCAAGCCGAAGATATTCCTGAAATGCTTGAACCATTAATAAATGGGAAGGCTGACGCTGTTCTCGGCTCGAGATTTTTAAGTAAAAAATCTAATTTACCAAAAATAAAAAGAAATTTAATAATGCCCCTCGCTCGACTAAGTAATCTTCTCTTATTTAATATCCGCCTCAGCGATCCCCAAAGTGGTTTCCGCGCCCTCAGCCGTTCGAGCGCCTCGAAATTAAAAATCGAAAATGACGGCATGGCGCATTGCAGTGAAATTATTTATCAATTATTTAAAAACAAAGAAAGAGTTGTCGAGGTACCGATCAAAGTTATCTACCATGAATATGGACAAAAATTAAGTGGCGGTTTTAAAATAATTAAAGACTTACTAATTCAAAAATTAATTAACTAAATATGCTTCAGCAAGTTCTCGCTCTCATCGTTATAATATTTTTTCTTTTGCGACTTCTCAAGCAAAAGAACCACAAACAAATTAATGGGAGTGAATTTTCCCTGTGGTTAATCTTTTGGTTACTGGCACTAGGAGCAATTATATTCATTAAACAAATCGACACTCTCGTCGCTTGGTTAGGTTTCTCTGGCACCGCAATTAACATTTTAGTCTATTTAACAATGCTGGCCTTAATCTATCAAGTCTTTAGTATGCGACTGACTATTGCTAAAATCAATAAAAATATTAGTGAACTTAATCAAGCCTTGACTCTCAAGAAATAATCCACAGAAAATAATTTATGAAAATTGCATCAATCGTTTGTGCCTATCCACCTTATGCCGGAGGCATTGGTAATAGCGCCGAGCGAATAAATAATTTACTAGGAGAAAAACACCAAATTACGACATTTACTCCTTCGACTATTAAGCCTTGGCTACAGTTTGGTCACGGCGCATTTTTGCCACAACTTTTTTTCAAATTAAATAAATTTGATTATATTTATTTACATTATCCATTTTTTGGTACAGCCGAAGTCATTTGGTTTTTTAAATTATTTTTTAAACGACCAAAACTTATTATTCATTATCATATGGATGTTAAGGGATTGAGTCCACTCGGTAAATTACTTAGTATTCCTAGTCGTCTCGTTCGTTCTTCCCTTTTAAAGCAAGCTGAAATCATAGTCAGCGGTAGCCTCGATTATATTCGCTCTAGCCAAATAAAAGATTATTTTAAAATAAATCGAGAGAAATTTCGAGAGATTCCCTTCGGCCTTGATATCTCAAAATTTCAGCCAAAATTAATCAATCGAACCCTTGAAAGCAATGCCCTTTCGAAGGCCCAAGAAATAGTTCATTTTATAAACAATAAATTCATTAAGCGTAATCGCTTAAATTTATTATTTGTCGGCGGACTTGATCAGGCACATTATTTTAAAGGAGTTGACGTTCTTCTGAGCGCCCTTTTAATTACTGAGTCTAAAAACTGGAAACTTAAAATTGTTGGTGATGGTAACTTAAAATCTCAGTATCAAGAGACAGCTAAAAATTTAAAACTCGATAAACAAATTGAATTTTCGGGAAAATTATCAGACTCTGAGCTAATCCGCGTCTACCAAAATGCTGATCTACTTATTCTTCCCTCAATAAACAGTAATGAGGCTTTCGGGTTAGTTTTAATTGAAGCACTCGCCTGTGGTGTACCCGTAATCGCGTCAAACTTGCCTGGCGTTCGAGAAGTATTTACAAATCATGTCGAAGGTCTACTAGTTGAGCCCGGAAGCGCCGAGGACTTAAAAAAGAAATTAGAACAAATCTTTAATAACGAAGAACAGCGACGAACAATGGCGCTGGCGGCTCGTAAACTAAGCGAAGAAAAATACGATTTGAGTAAAATAAAAAATCAGCTAGAAGGCTTATTTAAAGATTAAAAAACAAAAATGAAAATTGCTATTTTTAATAATCTATATCACCCATTCAACCGAGGTGGGGCCGAAACAGTTGTCAAAAATATGATAGCGGATTTCAAATCTGAAGGCGATGAAGTTTTTTTAATTACAAGTAAACTCAGCAATGTCGAAGCGCCTATAAATACTGAATTAAAAATATACTACCTTGACTCGCTTTATTTAAATTTGGCTAAAATCCCTCCCTATCAAAGAGTCTTTTGGCATCTGGCCAATATCTTTTCTTTTAAAAATGCTAGGGCTGTTAAAAAAATTCTCGAACTTGAAAAACCAGATTTAGTTATTACCCACAACTTAATGGGTCTCGGCTACTTAATACCTAGTGTTATAAAAAAATTAAAAATTCGCCACTTTCATTATCTGCATGATATCCAACTACTTTATCCAACCGGTTTAATGATGCTCGGGCAGGAAAAAATAGTTGATGGTTTTAGCGCAAAAATATATCAAATGTTTACGCGGGCTCTCTTGGCCTCTCCATCAAAAATTATTTCTCCTTCAAGATGGCTACTAGGTCAACACCAACTGCGCGGTTTTTTTCGCGACTCAGAAACAGAGATTAGAAATACTCTAAGCCCTGAAAAGACTAGCCTCCAATCAAAAATTAAAAGAAATTTTTTATTTGTGGGACAAATCGAGCATCACAAAGGGATTACTTTTCTAATTAAAGCTTTTCTATTGGCATCTAAAAATAATCACGAAATCACATTAACTATTATTGGAGATGGTGATTTACTGAGTGGTGCTAAAACTTTAGCCGATAGTAATAGTCAAATAAAATTTCTCGGCCGTCTTAAAAGTAGCGCCGTCGCTGAGCTAATGAAACAAAGTGATTGTTTAATCATTCCCTCTTTATGCTACGAGAATGCGCCGATGACTATTTGCGAAGCGCACGCCGCCGGTTTAAGCGTTCTCGCGGCAAATATCGGCGGTATTCCAGAAATAATTAATTCAAATGATAGCTTATTTAATCCGGGTGATATTTTAGATCTAAGCAAAAAAATTAGATCATAATTTAAAAATATAATTTAATAAAAAAATTCAATAGAAATAAATCCAAAAAAACCGAGTGATTACTCGGCTTTTTTTATTTTAAATAAATTTTATTTTAGTTTAAACTATGAAGTCTCTTATTGGCTTGAATGTCAAAAATTGTTTTCTTTAGGCCATTAGCTAAGGTAACAACGGGCATCCAATTCAAATTATTTTTAGCCGCTCGAATATCCGGTAGAGCAAGCTCGGAGACAAATAAAGGGCTCTCAACATAAGTCACCGCTGACTGCGATGAGGTTTCAGCAATAATCATCGCTACCAGAGTACTAAGTTTAACATCGACATCAGAGCCAATATTTATCGGACCGGCCACGTCGGTAGTCATAATTTTTGTAACCGCATCAAGTGCATCTTCGATATAGCAGAACGAGGATGAAAAATTAATATCTCCCGGAACAACAATATCTTTATTATCAAGAGCTGAATTTATAAAATCCGGAATCATTTGATCGTCATCATGCTCCATTCGTGGTCCATAGATTCTAAATAATCTAATTATCTTCGCATCAATATTATATATCGAGCGATAGTTTACAACCATTGTTTCCGCGAATCTCTTGCCTTCATCATAAGAACTGCGCTCCGATAAATTATCGACACAGCCTAAATTATTTTCAAGTATTTTTAAACCCGGATCATCGGTTTTGCGGGGACCATAAACTACTGATGACGAAAATTGCAAAAATTTAGAATTATATTTAACGGCAATATCTAATAAATTTTTTACAGTATAGGAATTTGAAAGTAGCGTTGCTAAACGATTACTTAAAAAATTTCGCGGTGACATCGGACAAGCTAAATTATAGATTTCCTGAATACCTTGAAATTCAATTTTAAATTTTTTTAAATCAGCTCTCCCCTCTAAATCAAGTGGCTTGCTTAAGTCATGATTAATGAAAGCAAAATCCGGGCTAGCTAAGAGATGGTCGATATTTCTTTCACTCCCAGTTATAAAATTATCGACGCAGATTACTTTACAGGTTTTTATTAACTCATCACAAAGATGCGATCCAACAAAACCCGCGCCACCAGCGACCAGGACATTTTTTTTATCAAAAATAATTTGCGTTGACATATATTTTAATTATTTATTCTTATTATACCAAGATTAACGCCACCGTTAAAGCCCGCCTCCCAGACGTAGAATGACTCAAGAAGTGTTCCTTCATCATTAAAAATACGAACATGGGGCGCAGCACCCGGATTAGCACCAACGGCAATTTCATTAATGCCGTCATTGTTTATATCACCGGCAGCCAAATTTACTCCTCCTTGCCAATTTTTCCCATAGGCCAAAAATTGATTTTGCAAAATACCATGATTATTATAAATTTTCAGCATTGGCTCTCGTCCCTTACCAGGGGCAAGAATAATTTCCGCCTTATTATGATTTAATCGGCCATTTACATTAGCAACGGCGACTTTAACACCGCCGCGGAAAGATTTTTCATAAGCTAACCAAACACCTAATAATTTACCATCTTTATTGAAAATTCTAACTTGTGGTTCAAGCCCGCTCGCAAAGCCAACTACAATACTATTTGCGTCTCGACCCTCTAAGTCTCCAACAGCAATATTTAAGCCACCATAAAATTTAGCATCAACCGCTAAGAATTGTTTTATGAGCCTACCTTGGCTACTAAATATTTTAACTTGAGCCGTTCCGCGAGAAGCCGCGGCCGTAATTATCTCTGCTTCATCATTATTGTCTAAGTTCGCAACCGCGACATTTATCCCTCCTCTAAATTTTTTATCAGCCGCTAAAAACTTTTTTATTAATTTCCCATCAGAATTAAAAATCATAACGTAGGGCTCAGTATCTGGCGCTGCACCAATAATAACTTCATCATTAGAGTCACCACTTATATCTCCCGTAGCGATACTAACATTAGGGCCAAATTTCTCTGTCCAAGAAATATTTTTTACAAGATCACCGTTAGCGGCTGTTAATTTTGACTCCTTTTTTCCAGCTACGGGCATTAAAAGCAAACGACTCAAACGGCTATATAAACTATCCTTAGCCATTTCAATCGCTTTATTTAAATTTAGACGTCCATTACCGAGTTGCCCTAAATAATTTGGATTCAGTCGGCTAATATTGTCAGTTGAAGCAAATAAAATATTTACTATTTCACGACGACTAAGCTCCGGGTTGGCCTGAGCGATTAGGGCTAGTGAAGCGGAAACAAGTGGCGCAGCCATGGAGGTTCCTGACCAAAAACCGTCATAATATTTATTTTTATCATTAGGGTCGCTTCCAGGAGTAACCGTATTAAAAAAACTAATTCCTGGGGCTGTAATATCAACACAACGAAAACCGTAGCTCGAAAATCTCGCCTTTTGATCTAAGGCATCAGTCGCCGCTACACCAATAACCATATTTTCACCGAACTGACCGTCGTAACAAGCGGGATATATCGGCGTCTTATCAATATTATAACCCTCTCCGGCCGACTGTTCATTTCCAGCGGCAGCAACTATCATTACGCCATTATCATGAGCTCGCTTTATTGCCTCTTGAACCGAGTCGCTATAAGTAAAATTCACAAAACTCAAATTAATAATATCTGCTCCATTATTAACTGCATAATCAATTGCTCTGACAACATCACTTATTTTTCCTTCCCCTTTATCATTTAGAACCTTAAGAGCCATAATTTGCGCTCGCCAAGTAAGCCCAGCGACCCCTTTGTTATTATTGCCGCGGGCAGCAATTATTCCAGCCACCATAGTGCCGTGAGAAATACCCGCCTCTGTCCAGCCAGTCGAAAATTTAGGTGAAGGATCGGGCGCATTATTTACAAAATCCCAGCCATTTACATCGTCGATGTATCCGTTTCTATCATCATCTTTATTATTAGCTTCTATCTCTTTTGAATTTTTCCAAATATTACCAAGTAAATCAGGGTGATTTATATCAATACCAGAATCAATAACAGCAATCACCATATCTGGACTTTCAGAAATCTTATCCCAAGCACTGTCAGCACTTATTTTGGCTAAATACCACTGATTCTTATAAAAAGGGTCATTGGGCGTAATGCTAGCCAAAACAGGCTCGGCCAAGACGAGAAAAAGTATAAAAAAAGATGTTATTAATTTCTTCATATAACATCATTATAATAACACAAATATAAATTTTATTGTAGCGCTTTTTTTAGAGATTTTCAATCTCACGCAGAGTCTCCTCGGCACATTTTCGCCAACTGAACTTCGCACTTTGTGCTAAGCCTTTAGTAATCAAGGAGTCACGTAAATCTTGATCTATAACTATTTTAGCCATGGCCTCAGCGATTGAATGTTTATCGTTTTGATCAAAATAATAGACGGCATCACCTGCAACTTCACGAAGAACTGGCAAATCAGAGGCAATGGTCGGTAGACCACAGGCTAAAGATTCTAAAATCGGAATGCCAAAACCTTCGTGTTTAGTCGGAAAAACAAAAGCCGTGGCCGCATTATAAATATAAGGGAGATCCGCTTCACTAACCCAACCCGGAATTTGCACATCATTATTTAAATCAAATTCTTCAATAACATATTTTACCTCATCAAAACCAAAACTAGCGTTCCCAATTAAAACTAAGTTCTCCTTTATGTCCGGATAATCTTCACGTAGTAAGGCTAGCGACTCAATTAGGGCTGGCGTATTTTTTTTCTTTTCTAGACGACCAACATAAAGAAAAAATGGCTGCTTCAAATTATATTTTTCGAGTATTTTTTTAGTTTTTTCTGGATCTTTTATAAGTTTGAATATGTCATTATTATAACCGTTATGAACCACTGAAATTTTTTGCTTTTTAGTTTTCGGATAAAGACTTAAAATCTCGGCTTTTGTAAAATCAGAAACAGTAATTATTTTCTTGGCATGCTGAAGGGCAAAAGCAGTTGACCAATAAAGATAATCGACCGAATCACTTCGATATTTTCCCAGGGTCACTACTTTAACTAAAAAACTAACTAAACGGCGAGAACCGACTATCCGTGTTTTTACTTTTTCAGAAAAATAAAGATTTTGTTCACGAACGAAAGCAATATCATGAATCGTATTAATTGTTTTTCGCGGACTAAACAAGGGCAAAGTATGAGCCGGAACGAATAGGACATCCGGACGACGAATTATCATCTCTAGCGACAGACGACCTAATGTCCAAAAAGAATATAAAGGCCAATTTAAATACTTAAAAATAAAATTGGGATTATCTTTTATAACTTCAGCTAGTTCCGCAGTCGGTGCTGTATTTAAATAAAGCCAATATTTATTTGTTTTATCAATAATGGCGAGATTTTTTATAAGAAAAAATGAGTACCACTCCGTACCAGTCTTTCTTTGTCTATTGGCGCGTGAAGCATCAATGCCAATAATCATAAAATAAAATTAAGTTCTAAGCATGAGCTAAGAACTTAATTATTTAGTCGCTAAAATACTGCGTTTATATGAATCTAAATTATCTAAAGCAATTCCCGTTCCCTTGGCGACACAAAGCATCGCATCGTCGGCCACATAAGCCGGCACGCCGGTTGTTCGAGAAATTAATTGATCCATGTTTCGTAAAAGTGAAGTTCCACCAGTTAAAACAATTCCTTTATCCATAATATCGGCTGATAGTTCTGGCGGAGTTTTTTGCAAAACTTTTTTGGCGGCTGAGATAATCGCTTCCAGTTCGTTTTGAATCGCTTCAGTTACATCATCGCTCGAGACGGTTATACTTCGTGGCAAGCCAGTAACGATATCGCGACCGCGAATTTCCATATGAAGTTTATCCTCCATATATAAAGCCGAACCAATATTTATTTTAATTTCTTCAGCCGTTCTTTCACCAATGGCTAAATTATATTTTTTTCGAACATATTCTAAAATCGCCGCATCAATTTTATTGCCCCCAACTCGAACTGAAGTTGAAGCAACAATACCGCCTAAAGAAATAACCGCCATTTCCGCCGTGCCACCCCCAATATCAATTACCATATGACCAGTGGCTGAACCAATCGGGATATCCGCGCCAATGGCCGCCGCTACCGGTTCTTTAATGATATAAGCCGCCTTGGCTCCGGCCGCAATAGTTGCTTCAATAACCGCCCGTCTTTCAGTTGAAGAAATTCCGGCGGGCACTGCAACCATAACTTCTGGACGAAATAAACGGATACCGCCTAAAGTCTTATTAATAAAATAACGAATCATGGCTTCAGTCGCCTTATAATCAGCAATAACTCCATCCTTTAGTGGTTTAACCGCTAAAATAGTATCAGGCGTACGGCCAATCATATCTTTCGCTTCATTTCCAACTGCTAAAATTTTTCGGTCACTAATAGACACCGCCACCACGCTCGGTTCGTTAATAACGATCCCGCGTTTCGGCAGATGTACAAGGGTATAAGTTGTTCCGAGATCTATCCCGATTCTTTTTATAAACATCATAAAAATCTGACTAATTCATCTTAGTATTTTTCGATGTTTTAGTCAAATTAGCGATTTATTCTTCGTAGTCTCGATCATCGTTAGTGTCATCTTTTTCTTTGTTACCAACGATTTTTTTTACTTTCTCGGCGAATTCAAAAGTATCAAATTCTTCCTTGAAAAAAACATAGTCCGCGCCAAGCTCGAGCGAGCGACTGCGACTATCTTCATCGCTTAAATCCGTAAAAATAAATATTTCTTTTTCACTTAATTCATCATCAGCTTTTATTTTTCTAACAACTTCAAAACCATCAATTTTTGGTAAAATCAAATCTAAAATAATATAATCCGGATCAAAAGCTTTTATCTCAGCCATCAGCTCCTCAATTTCTTCATTGGCTTCAGAAATTTCAACATCGATGTCGGCGGCTGTAAATTGAGATTCAAGACCGTACAAGATATTAGCGTCATCTTCGACAATGAATATTTTTTTGCTTTTCATAAATTTATTTTTTAAGCTTTTGCCACCAGGCAATATTATTTTTATACCAATTAATAGTCTGCTCTAAACCAGTCTGAAAGTCAATCTGCGGTTCCCAGCCAAGCTCATTTTTAGCTTTCGAAAAATCAATCGCATAACGCAAATCGTGGCCCAAGCGGTCAGCCACATGTTCAATCACTTCTTCGCCCTTTCCCATCATCTTAATTATTAAAGCGGTAATTTCTAAATTATTTTTTTCGCTATTTCCGCCAAGACAGTATGTCTCGCCAATTTTTCCTTTAGAAATAATAAAATCAACTCCTCGATTATGATCATCGACATGAATCCAGTCACGAATATTTCTACCCGTTCCATAAACAGGAACTAGTTTATCAGAAAGTAAATTAGTGACAAAAAGCGGAATCAATTTTTCCGGATACTGATAAGAGCCATAGTTGTTTGAACAATTAGAAATTGTAATCGGCAGCTGGTGAATATGAAAGTAGGCGCGAACTAAATGATCAGCGGCTGCTTTCGAGGCGCTATAAGGAGAACGAGGATCATACGGAGTTTTCTCAGTAAATTTTGGAGCATCAAAAGCTAAAGAACCAAAGACTTCATCAGTCGAGATATGATGAAAACGAATGTTGCCATTATTCTTCGCCGCTTCAAGGAGAACTCTTGTGCCCTCGACATTCGTTTTAATAAAATTAGCGCTGTCTTTAATTGAACGATCAACGTGGCTTTCAGCCGCGAAGTGAACAATTAAATCAATTCCCTTGACTGTTTTATTTACCAAGTCCTCGTCGCAAATATCACCTTTAATAAATTTATAATTCGGATTATTTTCAACATCGCGCAAATTTTCTAAATTGCCGGCATAGGTTAAAATATCAAAATTTATAATTTGATCAGTAGGATGATTCTTTATCCAATAGTGAATAAAGTTAGAACCGATAAAACCAGCGCCGCCGGTAACAAGTAGTTTCATATTTTTATTTAGCTGTTTAATTTTTTAGCGATTGCCTCCGCCTCACCTTCTTTATAATCACTTTGTGGCCAAAGAACATGTCCATCACCTTCGTGTCGCGGAATAATATGAAAATGTAAATGGGCGATTCCCTGTCCAGCAATCGGGTCGTTATTTTCAGTCACATTGTAGCCGAGAACTCCAAACTTATCTTTCAAAAGCTTTCCCATTTTTTTAATAACTTTCATGACTGCTATTAAATCTTCTTCCGGAGTTTCTTCAATATTTGCATAATGTTTTTTTGGTAAAACTAAAAGATGACCAGGATTAACTGGTTTAATATCTAAAAAAACCAAGACCTGCTCATCTTCGTATACTTGATGACAAGGAATTTCGTGATTAATTATTTTACAAAATATACACATCTGCTTTTTATTATATCTAATTCTTTATTAGCTCTAATTCTTTATTAGCTCTAATTCTTTATTGCGCCTACTAGTTGATTACATATGGACTATCAGGAACTTTTTCCCATCTTATTTCATCAATTTCGTCCTTCTTGCGGGTTCCTCGATATAATCTATCAGGCATATTAATACTTAAAGCGGGGACATCTGAAATACATTTATAACCATGAACAACTCCTGGGGGAACGATGACTAAAGTTGGATTAGCTTCACCAACTTCAATTTGAATCGCTTCACCCTTCGTGCTCGAGCTTTCACGTCTATCCCAAAGATGTAAACGAAAAGTACCTGGTCCAAGAAAAATAAAACAATCACTTTGCTCGACGTGTTCATGCGGTCCACGGATAAC
>JBBSAU010000002.1:0-24561 GCA_038251925.1 Patescibacteria group bacterium
GTTTTCTGGTTCAAAGGCATATATTTTTGTCGGTCGATAGGCGAAGTAGAAGGCAAGGGCACTGTCGCCGTCATAGGCGCCAATATCGAAGAATACGCCTTTATTGATTTTGCTAATGACGTTTTCTGGCAACCATCTTAGACCGCTAAGTCCGTAGACTGATTCAGGGTTAAAATTATTTAGGCGATAGTCTTTTAATTTTCGGCGCATTAAGTCTATTTCTTTAGCGGCCGTTTTTTGCTCGCTTAATTCCTCAAGAGTAAAAAATTTAGCTTGCTCAATTAGGTTGTGATGTAAAATATAATTTTGGCGAGCGATTATTCGCTCAACCTCGTCTTGGCTTTCTGTGTCTAGGCCATTTTTTAAATTCTCAATTTTCTCTATTTTTTCATTCTCGCTTAAAGCTGATAAATAATTAGAGAAGTCTCTAGCAATAGCGAGCTCGCCCTCAAAGCGCTCGGTATTATAACTAGAAGAGAAGGCAAGGGCTAAGGTTCGTGAACGCCAAAAGACCTTCAACCTCGAGTCATAAGGAATAAATTTTCGGCTTAGTTTTTTAAATACTCTTTTTATTTTCATGACTGATGATTAATTATAGCCGTTTATGAGCAAATTTTGTAAATAATAGGAAAGGTCCTCTAAGCTCTGGTGATTTAATGTTATCAAAATAACGGGCAATGGTCTATTGGACTGGTCATTAAGTACTTAGCACTCGCTGTTTTTGTGAATTATTTAAATATTAGGTTAAATTTGGAAAAAATAATTCATAAAAAATTTATCTTTAATTTATCTATATTTTAACTAATATTAGCCTATTAAATAGGCTTTTTTTGTGCTATAATTCTGGTTATTTATTTAATAAAAATCGTATGGAAACAAAAAATGAAGCTGACAAAATCTCATTATTTGAGGGGAAGAAGATTAGACGGGTGTTAATTAATGATGAGTGGTGGTTTTCGGTGGTGGATGTGGTTAGGGCTTTGACTGATAGTCCGACACCGCGGCAGTATTGGGAAAAGCTTAAAACAAGGGAATTTCCAGATTTTCAACCGTCCCCAAATTGGGGACAGTTGAAATTATTAGCCGAAGATGGAAAAATGCGCGAAACCGACTGCGCTAATACCGAAGGAATACTTCGCATTATTCAATCAATTCCATCACCAAAAGCCGAACCATTTAAACGTTGGTTAGCTAAGGTTGGCTATGAACGTATCCAAGAAATTGAAAATCCTGAACTTGCTATGGATAGAATGAAAGCGATTTATGTGAAAAAAGGCTATCCCAAAGATTGGATTGAGAAGCGAACCAGAGGGATTGCTGTTCGTCATAGTTTAACCGACGAGTGGCGCGAAAGAGGCGTTAAGTATAGCCTGGGTTATGCAATTTTAACTAATGAGATTATGGAAGGAACTTTTGGTTTAAAGGTTGATGAGTATAAAAAAGTAAAAGGACTGGAAAGAGAAAATCTACGCGATCATATGGAAGATGGCGGCGGGGTAGCGGGCAGAACCAGGGAAGATATCGAGAGAGTTTCGGGTACGAAAATAATTAGTCCGAACAACTTCTTGGATCAAAATATTAAGAAAATTTAGAAATAATTCAGTTGGTCGCAAATTGTGACCAGCTGAAAACCTTCTCCAAATTTGGGGAAGGGCAAAAGGCTAATAAATTTATTTAAAAATATGAACAAAAACAATCAAATTATTATCTACAGTACGGAATCTGGTGAAATGAAGCTTGAGGTTAAACTTGAAAATGAGACGGTTTGGCTAAGTCAAAAGCAGATGGCAGAGTTGTTTAATTGTAGTACTGATAATATTGGTTTACATTTAAAGAATGTATTTAATGAAGCTGAGCTTAGCGAAAATTCAGTTACCGAGGAATCCTCGGTAACTGCTGCTGATCATAAAAATTATATTGTTAAATTGTATAACTTGGATGCAATCATTTCCGTTGGTTATCGCATAAATTCTCTCCGCGGCACTCAATTCCGTATCTGGGCGACTCAGAAATTAAAGGAGTATCTCATTAAGGGATTCGTGATGGATGATACACGACTTTCTAATGGACGCGCTAGTAAAACATATTTTCAGGAGCTAGAAGAGCGGATACGTAAAATTAGGACCTCGGAAGCTAATTTCTATAATAAAGTAAAAGATGTTTTTGCCACTAGTATTGATTATGATTCAAGAACTGATTATGCCAAAAAGTTTTTTGCCATGGTTCAGAATAAATTTCATTATGCGATTACCGGGCTTACCGCTTCAGAAATTATTAGCAGACGCATTGATAGCAATAAAAGTAATCTTGGCCTAACTAATTGGTCTGGCGAGATTATTACCCGCGATCAAGCGGAAATCGCTAAAAATTATTTAGAAGAATTAGAGCTGAGAAAGTTGAATTTGCTGATTGAGCAATTTATGTCATACGCTGAGCTCCAGAGCGTGGAAGAGAAGATGATGTATATGCGCGACTGGCTCAGAAAACTAAATGATTTTATTATTTTTAATGATAAAAAATTACTAGATAACGCTGGCTCGGTGTCTCATAATGATATGGAAGAAAAAGTACGTCTTGAGTTAGCTAAATATAATCAAAAAAGATTGAGTTAGCATCTAAAAAATTACGGAATGAATCTATGATTTTGTTGTCATTTGAAATCATTTAGATAACTGTGGATAAGTTCAGTTTTCATATGTTTTTCTTAATGTTTTTATGTCTTCCCGATATCGGCAAAACATCTGTGCATAACTATATTATCTACATCCCCCCGCGGCTCATCATCGTCGCGACGGTTTTAAGAGCAATCGCGAGGTCTAAATAAAAGGAGCGATGCTTTAAGTAAAATAAATCATATTGAAGTTTTTCAAGCGTATCCTCGAGCGAGGGGGAATGATAGTGTCCCGAAACCTGATCCCAGCCAGTAATGCCTGGCTTAATTAAAAGGCGAGTTTTATAAAAGGGAATTTGGCGCTCAAGCTCGGCAACAATTTTTGGCTGTTCTGGTCGTGGGCCGATAAAACTCATTTCGCCTTTGATGATATTTATTACTTGGGGGATTTCATCAAGCCTTGATTTACGCAGGAATGAGCCGAAAGCCGTTACACGTTTATCGCCGGCCGTCGTCGGGCTACCGTCATTACCATGAATCGTCATTGACCGGAATTTTATCATTTCAAATATTTTTTCATTTCGTCCGTATCGTTTCTGAGTAAAGAAAACTGGCCCCTTACTTTCAAGTTTAATTATGAGAGCGATTAAGGGCCAAAAAACAAAAGAAACAATCAGAATTATTAAAGCGCCAAAAATATCGATTATTCTTTTTACAAAATTAAAATAATTTTTTTCACCCTCTTTTAAATTATCAAGAAACCAGGCCGGGCCAATTGCTTCAACCGGGACCTTGCCAGTTAGAAGTTCGTAAAATGCGGGGTAGTCAAAAAATATTAAGTTATAACTAAGACAACTAAATAAAGCTTCGCGAACTTTTTCACTTTCACCAAAATCATCGCAGACGACAATCGCCCGAATATTTTTTTCTTGAATACTGGCGATAAGACTCGACATCTCACTCGGGTCTTTAAAAATTAAAGCCGTTTGGTAGCCGGAGCCTGGGTTGTTTTTTAATTCCTCAATTAAAATATCACTGTGGCGGTTATAGCCGATAATCGCTAAATTACTTTTCGGGATAATTGAGCGAATAAGCGCGCCGTAAAGTCCGCGCCAGAGGAAAAAGAGAATTAAGAAGACGGCGATGAAAATAAAGAGATTTGTTTTTGGCGCGATCGTCGATTGAACGTTTAAATAAAAATAAATAATTGAGAGCAGGGAGCTTAAGACGGCCGCGTTTATTGTTTGCAGAAAAAATTTTCGGCCGCTGGCTTTGAGATTTAAATTATATAAGTCATTGATGTATAAAATTACGATCCAAATCAGGAAGACAACTAAAAAATGTGGGATATGACCGCGAAAATTCTCGACCCAGCTTTCGCGTGGGTAGCGAATGACGAGCGTCAGGAATAAGGCGAGATTTAGGAAGAGGAGATCGCCGACCATCAGGATGATTTTTTTTAGCCGTGTAAACATATTTTTTGGATATTTATATGTTTAATATAGCAACGTAGCGCTAAAAAATCAATGATATTTAGCGATTAGGCTTATATTTTTTAATATCTATGATATAATAAAAATAGCTAAAATATTTAATAATTCCAAAAGAATGGCAGTCCCGGAAAAGCAAAAATATAGTTGGCCATCAATCGGTAATGAGAAGGCGATTGAGTTTCTAAATCGAAGCCTGGAAAGCGATAAAGTCGCCCAGACTTATGTTTTTGTCGGCCCCGAGGAACTAGGGAAGTCGACGATTGCCCTCGCTTTTGCTAAAAATCTCCAGGGTTCTTATGACGGTTTCAACAGTGATTTGTATATTTTAAGTCCTGAAGCTGGCAAAAAGGGGATTGGCATTGAGCAAGTCAGGGAGTTTATTAAACAGCTCAATTTGAGTTCTTTTATGAATTCCTATAAGATAGGGCTAATTAAAGAAGCCGATTTATTGAGTGAAGGCGCAAAAAGTGCGCTCCTAAAAACGCTCGAAGAACCGAAAGATAAGGTGGTTATTATCTTATTAGTTACGACCGAAGAGAGTTTGCCGGCGACTATTTTATCCCGCAGTCAGAAATTATATTTTTATCCAGTTCCAGCCGCGACTATTTATGATTACTTAATTGAGGGCTATGGTGCGAACCGCTCGCTCGCTAAAGAACTGGCGAATCTTGCCCTTGGTCGCCCACTTAAAGCAATTCGTTATTTAGAAAATCCCGAACTTTATAAAAGTTATTTAGAAAGTGCCGAAAGTTTTTTAAGTTTATTTAATTTAGACATCAATGCGCGCCTAAAAGTTCTTGATGGCTTATTTAGTGATAAGACATTTAGTCCGGAAGCAACTGCGAGCGCTCTGAGTATTCTTTTAATGGCTGAAGGCTTACTGCGTGACTTACTTTTAATTTCTTTAGATCAGGCCGATCGTTTGCAACACAACGTCATAAAATCATCTCTAGAGAAAAGTTTAGCCGTATTTGGGACTGAAGTTGAAAATAAAGTTGAGGCAATTTTAAAACGCTTGAAATTAATCGCTCAAGGGAAGGAATATTTAGAAGCGAATGTTAATCCGCGCTTAGTGCTTGAGCAACTAATTATCAATTTATAATTAATAAAAATATGACCACAAAATCTTTTAAATTAATTTTAGCTCTCGTGGGCTTGTCGCTTTTAACTTCGGCTTGCTCAATTTCAACCTCCTCCTCAAGCACAGCTCAAACAATTGATAGCGCTTTGTTTGCGACCGCTGATCGTGGTGATACCTGGCGTTCAATGACGGCTGTTCCGTCGACGACTGGTCGAGCCGGCAGCATCGCTGATTTAAGCGTGAATACTATATCCGCGGATCCCGAAGATAATCAAGCGCTTTATTTAGCCAGTTTCGATAGTGGTCTTTATTATACCTATAATATTATGGACGGCTGGAATCAGGTTACGAGTTTACCAACCGCAACTATTAATGACGTAAAAGTCGATCCAAAATCAAAATGTATTATTTATGCAGCGATTGCTAATCGTGTTTATCGCTCAAGTGATTGTACTCGTACTTGGACCCAAATTTATTTTGACAATGACCCTTTAGTGAGTGTTAACGCCATCGTGGTTGATCATTATCGCTCAAATAATCTTTATATCGGCACGAGTCGTGGTGAAATTATAAAAAGTATTGATAGTGGAAACTCCTGGCGAACAATTCAACGGATGAAAGAAGGTGTCGCTCGTTTAATTATGTCACCCCTTGATAGTCGATTATTATTTGTCGCGACAGTTAAGAATAATATTTTTAGTTTTAATTCAAACTCTAATACCATTCCGTCAGATTCATCTAATATCGAAGCTAATTTTCTAGTCGATAACATGACTGATTTGAATAAAGTATTGGCAGAATATAAACTAGGCACCAGTTTTAAGGACATTGTTGTCAGTGAAAAAGATGGGGCGATGTTTCTGGCGACTGAAAAATATATTTTACGCTCGAATGATAATGGCGTCTCTTGGGCAAATATTAATTTAATTCAGCCAGAAAAAGATGCAATTATCAATGCGATTGCGGTTGATCCCCAGAATTCTAATAATATTTACTATGTAACCAATACAACTTTCTTTCGCTCAAGCGATGCCGGCACAACCTGGGCAACAAAGAAATTACCGACTAAACGGGCTGGCCGAAAAATCTTAATTGATTTTAAGAATTCAAATGTGATATATTTAGGAACAAAGAAGGTTCAATAAGCTAATTAAATAATTATAAATATATGAGTGAATATCTCCAAACTAAACAAGGTGAATTTGCCTCCGCGCTCGATTTTTTCAAAAAAGAAATTGGCTCGCTTCGAACTGGTCGCGCTAATCCGGCCGTTTTAGATAATATTCAAGTTGAGGCTTATGGCGTAATGAATCCGGTTAATGCTGTCGGTAATATCGCTGTGGCTGATAATCGTAGTATCGTTATTGTCCCTTGGGATAAAACTGTGGCCAAAGCGATTGAAAAAGCGATTGTCGAAGCGGGTCTCGGAATGGGTGTAACTAATGAAGGCGATAAAATTCGTTTGACTGTTCCGACCTTAACTGAAGAAAATCGTAAAGCGCTCGTTAAAACCGTAAACGAAAAAATGGAAAAAACACGTATTATTTTACGGCAGGTTCGTGACGCTATTAAAGGCGCAATCGAAACCGCCTTTGAAGATAAAGAAATCAGCGAAGATGATAAATTCAGATTCATGAAAGAGCTTGATGAATTCTCGGCAAAGAAAAATGATGAATTAAAAGAAATTCGTGACCGTAAAGAAACGGATATCATGGAAATCTAATAAATGTTGAGCGCCAGTTTTCACGAAGTCGCAGACGTAGTGAAAAGCTAAATTAATCAAGGATACGAGCTAGCGGATTTGCTTTTACGAAGCCAGCGGCTGAGTAAAAGGAAAACCGTAGCGAGTCAGGTTAGAATAATAAAATTTATATGTTTGTAACGATAGTTATTTTTGTTCTCGTTTTATCAGTTCTCGTTATCGCCCATGAATGTGGCCATTTTTTTACCGCCCGCCGTTTCGGTGTTAAGGCCGAAGAATTCGGTCTTGGTTTTCCACCGCGTGCTCTCGGTGTTTTCAAAAATAAACACGGTAAATGGCGATGGATAGCTGGTAACCGCTCAGTTGAAAGTTTAGAAACCAGTGAAGACGCAAGCCTTCATCCAGCTGAAAAATCAACTGTTTATTCCCTAAACTGGCTGCCGCTAGGAGGTTTTGTAAAAATTAAAGGTGAAAATGGCGAAGGCCAAAATGATAAAGATAGTTTTGCCTACCAAAAAGTTTGGAAACGAATCATAATTTTATCAGCCGGGGTGATTATGAATGTCATTTTAGCCTGGTTTTTATTTTCTTTTGGCTACATGATTGGCTTGCCTCAATCGACTGATACCCTTGGTAAAAATGCGATTGTCTCTGAGCCGAAAGTAATGATTGCTTCCGTTTTACCGAATTCACCAGCCGCTGCCGCTGGACTTAAAGAAGGTGACGCTGTTTTACGTATTAATGATGAGTCAGTTGGCACTGATAGTGCGCTTCAAGATGCTGTTGCTAAAAATAGTGGTCAAGCCGCCAATTTAATTATTGAAAGAGAGGGGAAGGAAATATCCCTGACCGTTACCCCAACTTCTAAAGACGGTGCCAGGGCGACAATGGGTGTCGCAATTTTCTCTGCCGGCTTAGTTCGTTATCCCTTTTTCTCGGCTTTAGTTGAAGGAATAAAAACGACCGGTTTCATGATTAAAGAAATCTTTGTTGCCTTCATAAATCTATTTAAAGATTTATTTGCCGGCCATAAAGTTGGTGATCAATTTGCCGGTCCCGTCGGAATTGCAACTATCACCGGTCAAGCCGCTCGTCTCGGATTTTCCTACCTCCTTCAATTTACTGCCCTCTTATCCTTAAATTTAGCCGTCATTAATATTTTACCTTTACCCGCTCTTGATGGTGGCCGAATATTCTTTCTCCTTATTGAAAAACTTAAAGGCAAGCCGGTTAAGCGAGAACTCGAAGCCATAATTCATAACGTCGGCTTCCTGCTATTAATTGGTCTAATAATTTTCATTACCTATCGCGATATAATTAAGTTGTTTTAAATACAATTATATGAACATTAGAATAAAATCAACTCGTCTTGAATTAACTCCCGCTATTCGTGACTACTGCCAGACTAAAATGGATATGATTGAAAAATATCTTGGAGACATAACAGCGACTAATTGCGATGTCGAAATTTCTAAAACAATCGGCGGTCAAAATAAAGGCGACATTTTCCGGGCTGAAGTTAATCTTCAGGTGCCTCGTAAATTAATCAGAGTTGAAAAAACCGAAGATGATTTATATAAAGCGATTGATAAAGTTAAGGCCCATCTCGAAATCGTAATTAAGAAATATAAAGATAAACTAACGGATAAAACTAAAATTACCAAGGTCCGCTAGTTGCTTCAAATATAGACTATCTAGAAATAAAAAAGCCTCGGTCAATTGACACGAGGCTTTTGTTATTAGATGATTGCAATTTTTAGAAAATTTACGTTACTGCAACATATTCAGAGTTAAGTCAATATTTATTTTCCTGCGAGAACGTATTATACTAATGTTAGACCTAAAGAAGAATTTAGATCTATTTATTTTATACAATATTAGCCAAATCAATATGGATATCTTCAAGCTCTTCGGCGATGCCAATGAAAAAATCGTAAAATCAATGAAACCGTTGATTGATAAAATCACTAGTTTTGAGCCTGAGCTCGAAAAATTAAACAGTGAAGAACTTAAAGGACGAACTGCTATTTATCGTGAACGCTTAGCTAAAGGCGAAACTCTGGATGAATTATTGCCCGAGGCCTTTGCGGCTATGCGTGAAGCCGCTCGCCGAATTTTAAATCAGCGTCATTTTGATGTTCAACTTGTTGGTGGCATCGTTTTGCATCGCGGTCAGATTGCCGAAATGAAAACCGGAGAAGGTAAAACTTTAGTAGCTACCCTACCGATTTATTTAAATGCGCTTGAAGGTAAGGGTGTTCATTTAATTACGGTTAATGATTACTTAGCTCGACTCGGGGCTGGTTGGATGGCGCCAGTTTTTCATGCGCTTGGCTTAACGACTGGTGTAATTGTCCATGAAAATTCTTTTGTTTACGATCCCGAATATACTGACGAAAGCCAATACGATGATAGATTAAAACATTTTAAACGTTTACCCCGTCGTGATGCCTATTTATGTGATATTACTTATGGTACTAATAATGAATTCGGTTTCGATTATTTGCGCGATAATATGGTTTATACCCTTGATCAAGCCGTGCAAAGACCGCTTAATTATGCGATTGTCGATGAAATCGATTCAATTTTAATTGATGAAGCGAGAACCCCATTAATAATTAGTGCGCCGGCTGAAGAATCAACTGATAAATATTTTAAATTTTCTCAAATCGTTGAACGCTTAGAAGAAAATGATGATTATAATGTTGATGAAAAAATGCGCGCCGCTACTTTGACTGAAGGCGGTATCGCAAAAGTTGAAAAAATTCTCGGCATGGGAAATATTTATGTCGAAGGTGGTGTTAAGGAAGTCCATCATCTTGAGCAGGCTTTAAAAGCACGCGTCTTATTTAAAAAAGATAAAGATTACGTCGTCAAAGACGGCGAAATTATAATCGTTGATGAGTTTACCGGTCGTTTAATGCCGGGACGTCGCTATAGCGAAGGTTTACATCAAGCGATTGAAGCGAAAGAGGGTGTTAAGGTTCAAAAAGAATCGCAGACAATGGCGACAATTACTTTTCAGAATTTATTTAGATTATATAAAAAATTATCCGGTATGACCGGAACGGCGGCGACTGAGGCCGAGGAGTTCCATAAAATATATAAATTAGAAACGATTGTTATTCCGACTAATAAACCAAATGTCCGCAAAGATCTAAATGACTTAATTTATCGAACGGAAATGGATAAATTTAAGGCGGTTATTCGTGATGTTAAAGAACGTAGTGAGAAGGGTCAGCCTTGTTTAATAGGCACAATTTCAATTGAAAAAAATGAAATTTTTGCGGAGCTTATGGAGCAGGAAGGACTACGACCGCAAATGTTAAATGCTAAAAATCACCAACGAGAAGCCGAAATTATTGCTCAAGCTGGCCGCAAAGGCGCGATTACTCTCGCGACTAATATGGCTGGTCGTGGGGTTGATATTATTTTAGGCGGTAATCCTCCGCTTGAGAGTGAACAGGCGGAAATTAGAGCTCTCGGCGGTCTTCATGTTGTTGGTACCGAACGTCATGAGTCGCGTCGCATTGATAATCAACTTCGTGGACGCGCTGGTCGTCAGGGTGACCCTGGTTCATCTCAGTTTTACGTTTCCACCGATGATGATTTGATGCGTATTTTTGGTGGTGATCGCATGAAAAATTTAATGCAAACCCTAAAAGTGCCGGCCGATATGCCCATTGAAAATAAAATGATTTCAAAATCAATTGAATCCGCGCAGAAAAAAGTTGAGGGTAATAATTTTGATACCAGAAAACATTTAGTTGAGTATGATGATGTTATTAATAAACATCGAACCGCTATTTATAATCGTCGACGGGAAATTTTAGAAATTTCTGAAGGCAAAGTGCAAAGCGCAGAAATAAAAGTAAATTCTGATTTTACAGTTGAGGATTCTCTTGAAAATTCTATTAATGAAGCTGAGGGTGAAGTTAGAGAAGCCGATCCAAAATTTGAAAAGAATTTAACGACCATAATTAGCGAGATGGTTAATCTTGAAATTAAATCAGTTGTAAATTTCCATACCGCAACTGAAGATAAGGCGGAATGGAATATTAAAGAAATTGCTGAGACGATGCGAACTATTTGGTCGACGGAGTCAGAGTTGCAAACTAAACTAGAAGGATTTGTTAAAGAGGGCACCAATAAAGATGATATCCGTGAAGCGATTAGTAATTATTTGATTTCTGAAGCCGCTGCTAATTATAAAAACATGACTGAAAAATTTCAGTCGATTGGAATTGAATTTAAAGAAATCGAAAAAGGAATATTAATTCGCTCGATTGACGAGATGTGGGTTGAACATTTAGAAACGGTAGACTATCTTCGCCGAGGAATCGGTTTGCGCGGTTATGGTCAACGGGATCCGCTCGTTGAATATAAAAAAGAAGCCTGGAAAATGTATCAAGAATTAAATACATTAATTAGCCGTCACGTCGTTTATGCTATTTATAAAACAGCTGATGGTTTATCAATGGCCGGTTCACCAGAAATAAAATTATTTGCTGAAAAACCCCAGACTAATTTAGAATTTACTGGTGCCCAGAAAGTCATGCATAAGCAGGCCGGGGAAAGAAATACAATTGATTTGGTTCATGAAAAGGTTAAGGGTGAAGATGGCGCCAAAGTCGGTCGTAATGAGCCTTGTCCATGCGGTAGCGGTAAAAAATATAAACAGTGTCATGGGAAATAAAATAATTAAATATGGAAAAATTAATTACAACCTATATAGTGGCTGGCGTCGTTATAAAACAGGATGGTAAATATTTGTTAGTTCAAGAAAATTCTCCGGGAGGAAAAATTCATGGATTATGGAATTTTCCCGCTGGGCGAGCCGAAGAAGGCGATTCAATTGAAAGAACGGCCATTAAAGAAGCCAAGGAAGAGTCGGGCTATGATGTTGAATTAATTCGTAAACTTGATATTTTTCAGGCAGATACGCAGACTCCCCCTAAGCACGCCTTTGAAGCCAGGATTATTGGTGGCGAATTAAAATGGCCGGAAGATGAAATTATGTGCGCTAAATGGTTTAGCCTTGAAGAAATAAAGGGAATGGAAGATAAACTTCGTTCAGAATGGATTATGGGAGCGATAAATATTATTGAGGAAGGTGAATAATATGAATTTTGAAAAACCAGAATTAAATAAAACTTCCCAGAAAGATCCAGTTAAAGATTTAGTTAAAGATCCGATTATAAAAAAACTAGAAAATTTTTTTGTAGGAGTTTTCAATAATAATTTAGATCCAGGAGAAAGGTTAAGTGAAATGTTAAATCGTTTAAAAATATTTCTCGATGAAGGCAACTTAAATATTTTAAACGAAGATGCTATTAAAAAAATTAAAAATGATCTGGCCGACTGCTCGCTAATCAATAATCAGGAAGAATTTATAAATAAAGGGATTGAAAGCCTCTCTTCATTAGTTAATTGGAGTCAGGCCGACCCTAGAGCTTTTGAAGCAAAGCTTAGAGAAAATGTAGTTGCGGTTAATGGGTATAAATCTCTGAATGAGATGCTCACCTATGGCGAAGAAGATGATCACATTCATCTCCATGTTAATCCCAGTGAGACACTTCGTTTGTCTGAAAAATTATATTTGATCAAGGATGGTTTGCGAAAACTAAAGGAAATTTTAAGAAGTAAAGAAAATATTAAAGAAGTTATTGCTGTTTCTTGGATAGTTGCTAATAATCCGGGTATAATGGAAAAATTAGGCTTTACTGTCGAAGGTCCGATTACCCCAGAAGATAAAGAAAGGCACCTAAATAACGATAATCGGGATATATATTTTGCGCATATAAGTCGTGATGATATTTTAAATCCAGAAAAAAATTTATGGCTATAATTCATAAAAAAATTTTACCAGGATATTATGAAGACCTTCTTTCTGGAAAAAAGAAATACGAGCTGCGACTTAACGATTTTATAGTCAACGAGGGTGATACGCTTGTGCTTGAAGAGTGGAATAAAGAGACAAAGGAATATACCGGCCGGAAACTAGAAAAAAAAGTAACTTACGTTCGGGCATTTAAAATCGATGAATTATTTTGGCCTCAGGAAGAAATTTTAGATAAGGGAATCCAAATTATTTCCTTAGAATAATTTATAGAAATATGAAATCAGTTGTACTGTGCGGCAGTAATCGCTTCGCGCCACAAATGAGAGAATTCGCGCAAAAACTAAAGGCCCTTGGCGTGGTGGTTTTTGAGCCGCATTTATATCGAGCCTCAGGCGGAGTTTGGGCAGATATTAAAGACTATGATAAGCAATTTGTTGCTCTTGGTCTAACTCATGATCATTTTTATAAAATTAGAATGGCTGATGTTGTTTACATTTATAATGAAGATGGCTATTCCGGCGTTAGCGTTAGCATGGAAATTGGTTACGCAGTTGCGCTCAATAAACCGATATATATTTATGACGATAATGACACCGAGATTTGTCGAAAAGTATTGTTTAGAGAAGTTGTCAAAGAAGCTCAAGATTTGTTAAAATATTTAAAATAATTGTTTATAATAACACATTTAAAAATATATGGCTTTAAATAATAAATTAGATAAGCAATTGGATTTAATTAAAGATTTTGAAGATTCTGGTATGGCCAAACCTGAACCCCGGCTTGAGCCAGAAAAAAAACCAAGAAAAGCGCGAGAAACCATCGCTGATAAAAATATTAGAGAAATATATGAAAAAATAGCCGCCGCTAAAATACTGGGCGAGCAAAGAGAACGCGAAATTAAAGATCGAAGAATGAGCTCTGTAAGTATTAAAGGAATTATGGACGATATTAAGAAAATGAATGAAAAAAATAATTAAAGACAAACTAAATTAACATAAATTAAAATATGTCAGACGCAAATAAAGAAAATAAGCCGACTACTTATGTCGCTCCTGTCGCCGCGAATCATCCCGCTCCGGCAAATGCTTTTGTTGAGCAAGAAGAAACAATATTAGATTTTTGGGAGAAGGCAGATATTTTCGGTAAATCGCTGCGCAAAGATTCTCCCGCTGGAAATTTTGTTTTTTTTGAGGGACCACCAACGGCTAATGGTATGCCGGGGATTCATCATGTTTTAGCGCGCTCATTCAAAGATGTCTTGCCGCGTTTTAAAACCATGAACGGTTTTCACGTTGCTCGTAAAGCCGGTTGGGATACTCATGGCCTTCCCGTCGAACTTCAGGTTGAAAAGCAACTGGGAATTTCTGGTAAACCGGATATTGAAAAATATGGCATTAAGGAATTTAACGAGAAGTGCCAAGAAAGTGTTTGGGTTTATCTTGATGAATGGCAAAAGTTAACTCGCCGCATCGCGTTTTGGGTCGATATGGAAAGTCCTTATATTACTTATGATAATTCTTATATTGAATCTTTGTGGTGGATTTTAAAAGAAGCTGATAAAAAAGAGTTAATTTATAAAGGACATAAGGTTGTTCCGCATTGTCCACGCTGCGGCACCGCTCTTTCAACTCATGAAGTTGCTCAAGGTTATAAATTAACGAAAGATAATTCTGTTTATATAAAATTTAAAGTAACGAAGGATAATTATCACGTTAGCGCCGGCGATTTTATTTTAGCCTGGACGACTACGCCTTGGACTCTTCCTGGTAACGTCGCGCTCGCGGTTGGCAAAGAGATTGATTATGTAATTGCCGAAACAGAAACGGGGAATTATATTTTAGCTAAAGCCAGACTTGAATCTGTTTTAGCTGACACTCCTTATAAAATAATTAAAGAATTAAAAGGAGCTGACTTGATTGATTTAGAATATGAACCCTTGTTTGAAATACCATTAATCCGTGAAGACGAAGCAAAGACCGGAAAAAAAGCTTATCGAGTTGTGCCGGCTAATTTTGTCACGACAACCGATGGAACTGGCGTTGTTCATACGGCGGTTATGTACGGCGAAGATGATTATAATTTAGGTGAAGAGGTTGGCCTGCCAAAAGTTCATACCGTTGACGAAGCGGGTCATTTTTTAAGTGACCTAGCGCCTTATGGACTTGAAGGAAAATTTGTTAAAAGTGCGACCACTGAAAAAATAATTCTTGATTATTTGAAAGAGAAGGGAACTCTTTATAAAGAAGAGATATATGAGCATGATTATCCTTTCTGCTGGCGCTGTGATACTCCACTTTTATATTATGCAAAAGATTCCTGGTTTATTGAAATGAGTAAACTTAAAGATGAATTAATCGCTGGCAATGAAACTATAAACTGGATTCCGGAACATATTAAAGAGGGACGTTTCGGTGATTGGTTAAATAATGTTAAGGACTGGGCAATTTCTCGAGAACGTTATTGGGGAACACCGCTGCCTATTTGGGAATGCGAAAATTGTGCAACGCATAAAGTTATTGGGAGCCTTGAAGAGCTTGGTGAATTAAGTGGTAAAAAAACAACTTTAGAGTCAAATATTCATCGACCGGAAATAGACACCTATGAATTTACTTGTGCTGCTTGCGGGGGAAAAATGAAACGCGTTAAAGAGGTTATGGATTGTTGGTTTGATTCCGGCGCCATGCCTTATGCTCAACATCATTATCCTTTTGAAAATGTCGAGTTAATTGATAAGAATGAAGAATATCCAGCTGATTATATTTGTGAAGCGATTGATCAAACGCGCGGTTGGTTTTATACCTTACTCGCGATTTCAACTCTGCTTGGAAAAGGCGCGCCCTATAAAAATGTAATTTGTCTTGGTCATATTAATGACAAGCTCGGCAAAAAAATGTCGAAGTCAAAGGGCAATATCATTAATCCTTGGGATGTTATTTCGCAGTACGGCGTTGATGCTGTTCGCCAACATATGTTTACCATTAATCAACCAGGGGAAGGAAAGCGTTATGATGTTGATGACGTTAAGGATGTTTTCCGTAAAAATATCATGTTGCTCTGGAATGTTTATAAATTTTATGAGATGTATGCCGTCGATATTAAGGGCGAGGCGAAAAAACCAGAAACGGAAAATGTTTTAGATTTATGGATTCTGGCTAAACTATCAGTATTAGTTTCGAGCATCACAAAAGAATTAAATATTTATCACGTCTACGAAGCCGCTCGTCAGATTCCCGAATTTATTGATGAACTTTCGACTTGGTATTTGCGCCGTAGCCGTGATCGCTTTAAGTCGGATGGCTTAGAAGATAAACAGAAAGCCCTAGAGACAACTCACTATGTTTTGACTGAGCTCTCTAAAGTAATGGCGCCGTTTATGCCTTTTATATCAGAAAATCTTTGGCAGAAAGTTAGTGGCTATGATTATACAAATGATAATAAATCCGTTCATCTTGAAGCTTGGCCGGTTTTAGACGAAACTGACAACACAAAATTACTCGAAGACATGAACGTGATTCGTAAAATTGTTGAGCTTGGTCTCGCTAAACGAGACGAGGCGGGAATTAAGATTCGGCAAATGCTTTCGAAAGTGACGGTCAAAGTAAAAACGGTTATTGCTCCTGAGTATATTGATTTAATTAAAGATGAATTAAATTTAGTTAGTGTTGAATTTATTTCAAGTAGCGAAGATCAAATTGAAGTAGAACTTGATACTGTTATTACGCCCGAACTTAAAGAGGAGGGTTTGAAGAGAGAACTGATAAGATTTATTAACATGCTCCGTAAAGATGGAAACTTAAATATTAATGATGAAACGTGCGTTTATTTAGCCGGAGCAAGCGAAGAGTTAAAAAATGTTTTAACTAAGAAGCAATCGGATATAATGAAAGACACTCTAAGTATTGAATTAAATTTTGTTGAAACTTTGCCTGAAGTTTTAGTAAGTAAGGAAGTTAAAATTGATGAAGCGAAATTAATGCTTGGACTTAAGAAATAGTTGGCCCAGAAATAAAATATTTTGAAAATGAAAAAGCCCCGACACGATTTTCTGTGTTGGGGCTTTGTGTGAGTGTTTCTGTTTTTGTGAGTGTTTTTTTGCGAGTGATTACCGGCGATTACGTTTTTTTTGCATCTTGCAATTTATACAATAAAATAATAATTATTGCCGATAATATAATAAGCGAGATCCATAATAAAAATTGGAAGGTTGCGCGGCTATTAGTCAGCCATTCGATATTGTCTTTGTTGTCATCGAGGGCAACCCGGCTATTTTCAATTACTGCGTTGGCCGCATTCAGCTGTGTCGAGAATAACCCATCTTCATATTTTCCGCACATTGCGAAGGCGGCTTCGGGAACACCCAGGTTTTGTAAGGCAGCAACGGTTGGGTTGGTTAGTGTGTTCACATCGAAGCTCATATTGGATTCGCCGTAATTGTAAATTTGGTAGACATTTATTGTCTCCCCTTTTTTTGTAATAACGAATTCAACGGCCATGGCCTGGTTAGCGAAAAATAAAGCGGCAAAAATAATAGCGGCAATAACGGTGATTTTTTTCATGGTTTTTTTGGGATTTAGGGTTAGGATTAGGTTATTTGTTTATTTGCATATTTATTTATAAAAGTGCGGTTTCGTATTTGTCATTTGTTTGACTCATTACTATAGCACATTTATTAAACTTTGTCAATATTTATTTAAAGTCTAAAATATACTATAATATTTATATAAAAAATTTGGCTAATCTTATGATAAAATTTGAATTACTGGCTCCGGCTGGAAACGAAGCAAAAATGAAAACAGCCTTTACCTATGGAGCGGATGCCGTTTATTTGGGTATTCCGGACTTTTCTTTGCGGGTGCGAATTAACGATTTTGACCTTAAAGGTATTAAGTTGGCTGTAAAATATGCGCATGCTTTAAAGAAGAAAGTTTATGTGACGGTTAATATTTTTGCGCATAATAAACATTTAATTAAATTGCCGGCTTATCTTAAAGAATTGAAGGCGATGAAAATTGACGCCCTGATTGTCTCTGATCCGGGAATAATTCATTTGATTAAAAAAGTCTGGCCAAAAGCGGAAATTCATTTATCAACGCAGGCAAATTGCACCAATCTTGAAGCGGTAAAATTTTGGGCCAAGCAAGGATTAAAGAGAATAATTCTTGGTCGCGAAGTGACACTTAAAGAAATTAAAGAGATTCATCGGGCCGTTCCAAAAATAGAACTTGAATATTTTGTTCATGGTGCGATGTGTATGGCCTATTCGGGTCGCTGTTTTTTGTCAAAATTAATGCTCGATCGGAGTGCTAATCTCGGTGATTGCGCGCAGCCTTGTCGCTGGGCCTATGATGTGACGCTTAAAACCGGTAATCACGGCGAAGAACTTGAAATGGTTGAAGAGGAACATGGAACTTATATTTTAAATTCTAAAGATCTCTGCTTAATAAAATACTTAAAAGAATTGGCGGCGGCCGGCATCACAAGTTTTAAGATTGAAGGTCGGGCTAAAAGCGTATACTATCAAGCAACGGTTTGCGGTATTTACCGCGAAGCTCTAAATTTACTGAATAAAAAAATCGCTCCCGCTAAATTAAAGTCAGAGTTAAATTATTTATTTTCTGAACTCGAAACAAAGTTAGTCCATCGTGGTTATACTAGCGGGTTTTTATTAGGCGAAAAAGCCGATCAAAATATTGTCGATTCTCATAATAAAAGTGATTGGGAATTTTGCGGACAAGTTCTAAAAACTGAAGTAGACAAGAAGGGAATGCAAAGAATTTATTTTCAAGTTCATAATACAGTTAAAATTGGTGATGAAATCGAGATTATTAAGCCTAGTTATGATATAATTAAGCTTAAGCTTAATAAACTCTGGGGAGCCGTTAAGGGTGAAGAGCTTGTCGAAGCACATGGCGGTGGCGGTGCTCAGGTTGCATATATCGAACTCGATAAAAAATTTGGTGTTGTTGAGCCGCTAACAGTTTTAAGACGAAAGAATAATAAATAATATGATTTCATATTTACACGGTAAAGTAATAAATAAATCTTTAAATTTTGCGATTATTGAAGTGGCTGGTATCGGTTATCAAGTCTTTGCCGGTGAAAATTTTTTAAATGAATTAAAAATCGGAATTGAGACTGAAGTTTATACTCATCATCAAGTTCGGGAAGAAGCGAGTGATCTTTATGGTTTTAAAACTCTTGAAGATTTAGAATTATTCGGTCTGCTTTTGTCAGTTTCTGGTGTCGGTCCGAAATCAGCCTTGGGAGTAATTTCCATGGCGAGCACAAACGATATTAAAGAAGCAATTATTCGCGGTGACGCAAATTTACTGACCAAAGTTTCAGGGATTGGTAAAAAAACGGCTGAGCGTTTGGTTTTAGAATTAAAAACAAAAATACTGAGAGGAACGAGTATTAGTTCACTTGAATCTGGTGGTCTGGCTGGCGGTGATGAAATCGACGCTCTAATGTCTTTAGGCTACTCTTTAAGTGAGGCGCGGGCGGCCTTTAATTTAGTTGATCCGGCGCTAACTGATAGCGGTGAACGTGTCAAGGCGGCTCTAAAAAAGATGGCAAAAAAGTAGAATCCTGAGCCCTAATTTTAGCTTTACAGGCCTTATTATTTAAGTTAGGATAGAAAGAAAGCAAGAAAAAATATAGAAAATAAAAATATGGCATTAAACGAAAAAAGGACAATTACAAAACAAGCGCTCGATTTTCCGGCCTGGTATCAGGACGTTGTTCGCGAAGCGGAACTGGCGGAAAATTCTGAGGTTCGCGGTTGTGGAATTATTCGTCCCTATGGTTTAAAAATTTGGGAGTTAATTAAGGCGGAACTTAGTCGTAAAATCGAAGATGATGGTGTTGAGAATGTTTATTTTCCAATTTTTGTGCCGATGGAAAACCTCGAAGCTGAAAAAGATCATGTTGAAGGCTTTTCACCCGAACTCGCGATTGTGACTCATGCTGGTGGAGAAGAGTTAACTAATAAATTAGCAGTCCGTCCGACGAGTGAGGCGGCGATGTATAAAACCTATTCAAAGTGGATTCAGAGTTATAAAGATTTGCCTTTGCGTTTAAATCAATGGGCCAATGTTGTTCGTTGGGAAAAACGCCCTCGTCCGTTTTTAAGATGGAGTGAATTTTTATGGCAAGAAGGTCATACTGTTTTTGCTGAGGAGGCCGAGGCGAGAGATGAAGTTCAAAAAATGCTGGATATTTATAAAGAGACTTACGAATTTATGGCTATTCCGTCTTTTGCTGGTTTAAAATCTGAATCTGAAAAATTTGCGGGCGCAGTTATGACGAAAACGATTGAAGTAATGGCGCGTGATGGTAAAGCAATTCAAAGTGCTACTAGTCATTATCTGGGTACAAATTTTGCAAAAGTTTTTGATGTTAAATATTTAGGGTCTGACGGAGAATTTCACTTTGGTCATCAAAATAGTTGGGGACTTTCTTGGCGTTCAGTCGGCGCTTTGATTATGGTTCATGGTGACGATAATGGTTTGCGTTTACCGCCGAATGTCGCGCCAATTCAAATCGTAATTGTTCCTATTTATAAAGATGAGGCAGCTCGCGAACAAGTTTTAGAATATAGCGAAAATATTAAATCTACTTTTAAAGCTAAGTATCGAATTAAAATTGATATTCGTGATGGCCAGACTCCGGGCTTTAAATTTAATTATTGGGAGGTGCGTGGCGTTCCAGTTAGACTCGAAATTGGTCCAAAAGAAGCAACTGAGCAAAAGGTAACTATTTTCCGCCGTGATAATGATACTAAAGAAGTAGTATCCTTAGTCGATTTAGAAGTAAGAGTCGATGAACTCATGAAAGAAATCCATGAGAATTTGTATAATCAGGCGCTTGATTTCGCTCATAAAAATATTCACCGAATTGAAAGTTGGGATGAAATAAAGGATCAGACGGGTTGGTTTGAAGCTAGTTGGAGCGAAGACGCGGCGACCGAGAAATTACTCAAGGAAAAATATAGTATGGTTTCGCGCGTCCTCTTGCCGGAGAATGAAAAGTCAGCTCCAAAAAATAAAAAATGTTTTATTAGTGGTGAGGCCGCTAAGCATGATTGGTTGTTTGCTAAGTCTTATTAATTTTCAATTATTTACATATGTTCAACAAACTCCTAGGAAGATTCAGTCATGATTTAGGTATTGATCTCGGTACGAGAAATACTTTGGTTTATGTTGCTGATAAAGGACTAGTTGTTAATGAACCGAGTGTGGTTGCTATTAATAAGCGAACTAATGAAATTCTTGAAGTTGGTGAGGCCGCTAAAAAAATGGTTGGTAAAACTCCTGGCCATATCGAAACGATTAAACCCTTAGTTGACGGGGTTATTTCTGATTTTGAAATTACTGAAAAAATGTTGAAGTATTTTATTAATAAAGTTCATAGTGAAAATTTTACTTTAGTATCTCGTCCGCGAGTAGTTATCGGTATTCCGCTAGATTTAACTGAGGTCGAGAAAAAAGCGGTTGAAGATGCGGCGCGATCGGCCGGGGCACGTAAAGTTTATCTAATCGAAGAAGCAATGGCCGCCGCGATTGGCGCACGTCTACCAGTAACTGAGGCGACGGCGACGATGATTGTTGATATTGGCGGTGGCACTTCTGAAATTGCGGTTATTTCTTTGGGCGGCGTTGTTACTTGGCGTTCGCTTAAGGCAGCCGGAAATGAATTTGATAATAATATCATTGAATATATTCGTGAAGAGTTTAATATTTTAATTGGTGAGCAATTAGCCGAGAGTATTAAAATTGGAATCGGTTCGGCTGTTCCGCTTGATGAAGTAAAAGAAATTGAAGTTCGTGGTCGTGATTTATTAACCGGTCTGCCGAAAGCGATTATGATTAATGATAAGCAAGTTAGAGAGGCGATTAGTCGCACGGTTTCTAAAATAATTGAAACGATTAAAACAATTCTTGAAACTACCCCGCCTGAACTTGTGTCTGATATTTATGAACGGGGTTTATATCTTTCTGGAGGTGGCGCCCTCTTGCGTGGTCTTGATAAAGCAATTTCAGCAGCCGCTAAAATTCCCGTTAAAATTGTTGATGATCCTCTAACTTGTGTGGCTCGTGGTACTGGACTTCTTTTGGGTAATAAAGAATTACTTGAAAAAGTAGTGCTCGCCAATAACGCTGAATAAATTTTTTACCATGAAAAGAATTAAGCGAAATAATCCAATTTTAATTTTCCTAGTAGTTTTCGGACTACTGGTTTTTTTACACAGCATCGGTGCCCTGCGACCAGTTGAAAATGTTTTACTTGGTATTGTTAAACCGATAAGTTCTCGCTTTTATAGTTTAGGAAATGTTTTTAGTCATTATAATCAAGACCGAGAAAACCAAACTTCGTTGTCGAATCAAGTCGAAGCCCTGACTAGTGAAGTTGCAGTTTTAACAGTCGCCAATTCGGCTCAGAAAGAACTAGTCGAAGAAAATTCTAAACTCCGAAAACAATTAAAATTTTTAAGTGATAATAATTTTAAAGCTGTGGCCGCTGAAGTAATTGCTCGTGAGTCTATTTCCGAGGGTTCTGACAGCGGACAGGATCTAGTAATTAACAAAGGGGCTAGGGACGGCGTAAATATTGGTCAGGGAGTAGTTAGCGAGGAGGGAGTTATTGTCGGTAAAGTAATTGAAATTAAAGATACGAGCGCTAAAATTTGTTTAACCACCAGTCCTGAATGTAAATTAGCGGCGGCTATTCAAAATCAAGCGCGAACTCAGGGAATAACTGACGGCGATTTGGGGCTAACAATTATTATGAATTTTATTCCGCAACTGGAAAAGATTTCCGCTGGTGATACTGTGATTACTTCTGGACTTGGTGGAAATATTCCCCGAGGGCTAGTAATCGGCAAGGTAATTGAAGTCCGAAATGAAAGTAACGAGGTTTGGCAAGATGCGACAATCGAGCCCTTGGTTAATTTAAATAATATAACTGTCTTATCGGTTATTATTCCTTAATCTATGCTGAAACGTTTTTGGCAAATATCAATTATAATTTTTATTCTATCTGCCTTAGCGCTTCTACAGTTTTCTTTGCTTAGTGCCTTGCCTGATCCTTTCAGGCAGTTTAATTTAGTTTTGACCGTTCTCATTTTTACTGTATTTTTTTTAGATCTGCGCTTGGCGCTTATTTCAGCGATGATTGCTGGTTTTTGGCTAGACGTCCTTTCCTTTCATTTTTTTGGATTTTATTTAATTATTTTTTTCTGTATTTTACTCTTAGCCGAGTGGATATTGAAGAATTGGTTAACCAATCGTTCTCTTTATACACTTCTAGCCTTAATGATTGGCCTGACTTTTTTTTATAACATTCTTAGCTTCGCAATGTTATATATGTTTAGCACCGATTTTACTACTTTTTTTCTGTTCAAATCGAGTTTTTGGCTCGTGCTCGTTTATCAATGTTTTTGGAGTTCCTTGTCGGCGATATTTTTATTTAATTTAGCAGCTGTCGTCACAAAAAGAATTAAGCCATTTTTCTTGGAGAAAAAGCGCTTTATGTGATATATTAGAAATAATAATATTCTAAATATGAAATACGATTTTATAACAATTGGCGGTGCGACTCGTGACATTTCTTTTTTTACCGATCAAGGAGTTTTAATAAATAATAAAAAAGATATTCTGCGCCAAAAACTACTTTGTTTTGAATACGGTGCTAAAATAAAAGTTGATAAATTTTATTATTCATTTGGTGGCGGGGCAGCTAATGCAGCCGCCTGTCTTAGTAATTTTGGCCTAAAAACTGCTTGCCTAGTTAATGTTGGGGATGATGAAGCCGGTCGGGCGATAATTAATAATTTCAAGGATCATAAAATTAATACTGATTTAGTAAAAATTAATAAAAAAAATGAAAGTGGTTCGTCATTTATTCTGGTTTCTCCGGGCGGTGAAAGAATAATTTTTGGTGCACGCGGTGCTAATTATGATTTAAAAACTGATGAGGATGAACTAAAGTTTTTACGAAACACCAGTAGTGTTTATTTATCTTCACTATCTGGGGCCTGGTTTAAAAATTTACAAGTTATTTTTTCAGAAGTTAAAAAAAATAATTTAAAAATATATTGGAATCCCGGAGGTCAACAGCTTGCCTCAGGTTTAAAGAAAATCTCCTCTTTCTTAAAATTGACAACCGTTGTTTCACTTAATAAGGATGAGGCTATTGAGTTAGTTCTTAGTTCGACTAAACACGAAAAATTAACGAATTCGTTCTTAAATAAAGAAGAAAATCTTTTAGAAATTATTAAAAGTTTTGGACCTAAAATTGTGGTCATTACTTTAGGTGAAGATGGTGTTGTTGCCAGTGATGGCCAAAAAATATATCGCCATAAAATAATTAAAGAAAAAAAACGCGTCGATACGACCGGTATCGGCGATGCTTTTAATTCTTCATTTGCAGCCGGTTTACATTGTTGGGGCGATATTGATAAGGCTTTAAATTTGGCTCTTAAAAATACTGCTGCCAAGGTTTCTCATTTGGGTGCTCAGAAAGGATTATTAAAAAAAGATTTATTAAAAAAATAAAAATATGATTAATGGCGTTGTTATAAAAAAATTAACAAAGAATACTGATGAGCGCGGTTGGCTCACGGAAGTATTTCGCCGTGATGAATTTGATTTTGACCCAGTTATGTCCTATATTAGTTTAACGAATCCAGGTGTTATCCGTGGACCGCATGAACACGTCGAGCAAAGTGATTGTTTTATTTTTCTTGGACCAGGTACTTTTCGTTTACATCTTTGGGATAGACGTGAAAGCTCGAGCACGAAGGGTGAAGCGATTCAAATTGAAGTTGGTGAA
>JBBSAU010000003.1:0-23863 GCA_038251925.1 Patescibacteria group bacterium
CTCACTCCATCAACATTAACCTTAGTGCCAATCGGTGGCAGTTTTCCGGCCATATCCTTATAGCCTTCGTATTCATAAGACAGGCAGCACATTAAACGTCCACACATTCCGGAAATTCTTTCCGAACCACGATGAACAACCTGCTGCGCCTCGGCCATCTCAGAGGTAATTGATGAAAATTCTTTTATAAATCCTCGACAACATAATTCACGTCCACAAGGACCACAGTCTCCAGTAATCCTCGCTTCATCTCGAGTCCCAATTTGAGTTAATCTAATATTAACACCAAAATGAGCCGCTAAATCCTTTACCAATTCTCGAAAATCAACCCGACCATCTGAGATAAAGGCAAAATTTATTCGATTACCCTCAAATGAAAAATGCATATCGACTAATTTCATCGGTAATTCATACTTTAGAATCATTTGTCGACAAAACTCCATTGATTCTTCTTTTTTTTCGGCACTCGGTAATTTGGCAATATCATCGTACTCCGCTTTTCGGATAATTGATTTTAATTCGCGTTTATCATCTTTAATATCGATTTCATCTACTAAAGATATAAGCTTGCCTAATTCAAGACCGAGCTCAGTATCAACAATAACAAAATCGCCAACTGCCACATCCGCCTTGCCCAAGGAAAAGTTATAAACTTTATCCCAAGGAGCAAATTGTACTTGAGCGTATATCATGAAAATAATAAGCCAAATTATTAATTTGGTTTATATTAATTTATTTATAGAGAGAAACGAAAAAATTTAATGACATTAACATCTCCGAGAATATCTTTAATTTTTTTCTTATCATCTTTAATGAACTCCTGTTCGATTAAACAAACCTCCGAATAATACTTACCCGATTTTCCTTCTACTATCTTATCAACCATCGCTTCCGGTTTTCCTTCTTTGATTAATTGAGCCTTATATATTTCTCTTTCTTTTTCCATCTCAACAGGGTCAACTTCTGAAGATAAAATATATTTTGGATTAGCCGCGGCTACTTGCATCGCTAAATCCATTGCCAATTCTTCTTTAGCTGCTTGATCAAGCGCAATCAAAACACCCATTTTTCCGCCTAAATGAGAATATGCAGCTACGGTTGGACCACTTAAAATCTCATATCGTGAAATGCTTAACTTTTCACCGATCGTTCCACTTAAGCTATCAAGATCCTCTTGAACACTTCCACTAACAAGTTTTGCGCTTAAAAGGGCTTCCAAACTTGCTGGTTTAGTGGATTTGATTAATTCCATTACAGAATCCGCAAAAGCTTGAAATTTTTCATTTCGGGAAACAAAATCTGTTTCAGAATTAAGTTCTAATATATAGCCTTCATTTTTAGCCTCATTAACGGCTACTTTAACTATGCCTTCATTAGTATCACGATCAGTCCTCTTGGCCGCTTTAGCAATTCCCTTTTTTCGTAAAATTTCGACAGCTTTTTCTAGATTATTTTCAGCTTCTTTGAGCGCTTTTTGACAATCAACCATTCCTGCGCCTGTCATTTCGCGAAGTTGTTTTATTAATTCCATATTTTTAAGGATTAAATTTGAATTAAAACTTAGGCTTTAATACTTTTCTTTGCCTCAAGTAAAGCCTCCTTGATTGCGTCTAAAAGAACCTTAATTGTTTTAGTAGAATCATCATTGGCAGGAATAGCATAAGTAACTTCTTCGGGATTAACATTAGTATCACAAATTCCAATGATTGGAATATTTTTTTGTTGAGCCTCTTTAATAGCCGTTTCTTCTTCTTTAATATCCCAAACAAAAAGTGCGTCTGGCATTTTATTCAAACTAGTTAAACCACCAACGCGCATTTCTAATTTTTTAATATCACGATCAAAATTTAAACGTTCTTTCTTAGTATATTTTTCGAGCTTGCCAGTCTCTCTTTTCTCGATTAAATCTAAATATTTCTTAACAGACTTTTTTACAACCAAAAAATTAGTTAAGTAACCACCTAACCATTTTCCAACTATATAAGGTTGAGCAACTTCAACTGCCATCTTCTTAAGCGGTTCTGATACTTGGTTTTTAGTACCTACAAAAAGAATACTCTTCCCTTCGCTGACTAATTTAACCATAAACTCTAAAGCTTCTTGAAGTTGATCCTGAGTTTTTTTCAAATCAATAATATAAATACCGTTTTTTGATGTAAAGATAAATTGCTTCATCTTTGGGTGCCAACGATTCGTACGATGGCCGAAATGCATACCGGCTTTTAACATTTCTTCTAATTTTGGAACTTTTACCATATGTTTTTTCTTTTAACGCCTGCTTACTCAGATATAATAGTTTATATTATACAAGAAAATAATTGTAAGCATGATGATTTATTAAATAAAAAGAGCTAGCTTCTAGAGGCTAATCTCTATTTTTAGAATATATCAAAACACTGTAGTTGTCAAGCAAAATTGGCCATAAAAACCAAATATATTGACATTTTTACGAAAAAATGTGAATTATTTTAATTTCTGCCTATTGTTGATAAAAAGTTCGAACAGCCAAATTAAACTGCGCCACTTTTAAATTATATTCATTTACTTTAGACTGGTAAATACTTAAATCACTATTATATTTTTCTACCTGCGAATTATAAGTAAGCACCAAGCTATTATATTCGCGTATCTGACCATTTGCATAATATAATTCTAGCTGTTTTTTTGTAACATTAACGCTAGTTTCCTCGGTCGCAATATTTTTACCCATCTCCGTTACTTCACTTTGGCCGGCATCAATATCTATTTTAGAGTTACGAAGTGACTCAACCTTAGAATAGAGCGTTGGCATTCCCTGATAAATCTTTCCACTTGTCTCTTGGTATATTTCAATTTTTCCTAAATTAGTTGAATTAAATAAATTAGTGAAATTTTCAGCAGTTTGTGCCTGGCCAGCATCGATACTTTGCGGGATTACTCCAAGCGGAAAATAATTGGTCGTTTCGCCATAACAATAACCGGAATTATTTAAGGAGAATTCTTTAGGACAAGCAATTCCTAGAGCCGTATGATTTCTATCTGGAAAGTCTAAGATAGCCGCTCCGTAACCAAGTTTACGTAATAAAGCGACAGCTAAAAATGTTTTATCTGAACATACGCCTTTATCAAGATACAAGGTTTCGTAAGGAAAGTAGGGATTATTGTTTACTGCAAAATCAGCACTTATTTTTGCTTGATCATAGGGAATATACTGGACAAAAGCTAGCGTAAATTCAACTAGTTGGTCTTCAGTCCAGGAATTATCATTCGCTATCTTTTTGAGTTTAGCAATTATTTCATCAAGAGAACTATCATCACTTTTTAATTTTAAAAATAGAGCATAAAATACATCGCGCAAATTTGCGGGTTCTTTGCCTTCGATGTAGGAATAAGTCTTAGTCGAGTTCTTATACGAATTATATATTGTTGCTGAAAATCCCTGAAGTAATTCGTAGTTTTTATTTTGATATTTAAAAGAAAAATTTCTTCCTTCGGAAGTTATAACATTAAGTCCAGTGCTACTGGAAGCAGCGACTGATTTTAATGAATCCACGCTTGCGATCGTTATTGTGGCTAAATCCTGATTACTAATGCCTAAACCCTTTAACCGCATCACGGAAAAGGCGTCAGCCGGACGACCCAGATAAAAAAGTTTTAAACTAATCGGGTCAACATAATAGGCTTGTCCCTTATCTTGAACTTTAAGCAGAATTCGTCCTGATAAGCGACTTGGGGCTCGAAGTGAAAAGGAGTTAATATCAGAATTCGAAACACCAAGACCAAGCGAACGCATTATTTGGAAGGCATCATCAGGACGACCTAAATAATAGCGCTGACTATTTAAGGGGTTAACGTACCAGGCTTGGCCTTTATCTTCTACTTGTAATAAAATTCTTCCGTTCAGATTTAGAGACGCTTCGACTTTTTTTGGGTTAACAAAAGAGGATCCCGTGCCATAGGAACTAATGGCAATAAAAAAAATTGCCAGAATAATTTTTATTATTCTTTTAAACATTATATTTTTTATAAGAGTACTAATCTATTAATGACAAAAAAAGATCTTCATCTGGCGGCGATGGCAAATGGCTAACATCATTAATATAATTAATTTTCACGAAGCCATTTCGATCAATAACCAGCTTAGTAATAGACGATTGAAAAATCTCAAGCGATAAAAAGCCGATAACATCTGCATTCAATATCCCAGTTACTAGCGCTTTAATGAAATTTCCATGAGAAAATAAAGCAATACTTTTACCTTTATTTTTTTTATATATGTCTGCTAAAGCTCGCCTCGCATTTGTTTGCATTTTATCAAGTTGCCTATCGAGTAGGCGGTGTTGTTTTAGCTTCTTTTCACGATTTTTTTCAGATACATTAAAATATTTGATTCTAAACCATTGAGTCCAATCAATTTCATTTAACCTTTTATCTAAAACCAACTCTTTTTTTTGTTTCTGCGCGTAAACGAAGGCAGTTTCCTGGGCTCGGATTAATTCACTAGCATAAATTTTATCAAATTTCATCGCTAGTAATTTCTTAGTTAGATATTTTCGTTGCTCAAGTCCATTTTTTGATAATGGCATATTACGTTCACCAACATCTTTTTCAATTGTATAATCAGGATGACAATGGCGAATTAAATAAACCTCGGTATAAGGACGACTAGTTTTAGGTTTAATTTTTATGTAAGGGTTTTGATATTTTATCATAATTCTTAGAGCTTACTTTCGGCAAATTCCCAATTTAATAAATTTCTTAGTACGCCATCGATAAAATCAGCGCGTCGATTCTGGTAATCTAAATAATATGCATGTTCCCAAACATCGACTACTAATAAAGGCTTTTGATTGTGGGCAATCGGCGTATCCGCATTTGCGGTCTTAATAATTTTTAAGCTTTCGCCCTCGATAATTAACCACGCCCAGCCACTTCCAAATTGACCAAGGGCTACACTTTTAAATTCAGAAAAGAAATTATCTAAATCTCCAAAAGACTTATTAATTAAATTTAGTAATTTTCCGGTGGGCATTTCTTGTCCAGAAGTTGGTTTTAAACTCTTCCAAAAGAAATCATGATTATATATTTGGGCCGCATTATTAAAAATGGCAGCTTGGTTCGAATTACCAAAAGTTTTTTTTACAATCGTTTCAAGTTCCTCAGTCTCAAATTCCGTCCCAATAATTAGTTTATTCAAATTATCAACATAAGCCTGGTGATGCTTTCCGTAATGAAAATCGAGCGTGTTTGCAGAAATATGAGGCTCTAAGGCTGATTTATCAAATGGCAATAAAGATAATGTAAACATAAATTTATTATTTAGAATTTTTGAATAAATACTAATTAATTATAACAAAATTAAGCTGAATGTGCTATCAAATGATAAACATTTAGAATTAACATTCTCCTCCTCCACTTTTGAGTTTAGCTCGTAAATCAAGATAATTTGGGACTTCACGCGCCACTAAGTTCCAAAAACGACGTGAGTGATTAAATTCCTCAAGGTGACAAATCTCATGAACGACTATGTAATCGCGAGACTCGGGCGACAAATATAGTAATCTAAAATTGAAATTTAAACTTCCGTCGCGAGAACAACTTCCCCATCTTGTTTTTTGGTCACGAATATTAATCTGCCTATATTTAAAACCATAAACCAAGCTAAAATACTTCACTCTTTCCGTTATAATTTCTCGTGCGCTTTCGCGATTATTTAAATAATCTCTTCTTGTCAACAAATTCAAAGGACTAGTTTTAGTATTTCTAAACTTATTAATTCTACTAATTAACCAATCTTCTTTCTCATTAATGAATTTTTCGACGGTTTGGAGGCTTAAAAAACGGGGTTGAGTAACAACAAATTGCCCGCTGCAATAAACCGCCAAGCGAAGACGTTTCGCCCGAGGGCTAACCTTAAGTGTATAAACAATAGTCTCGCCGGATAATTTAATCTGTTTTTCAATTGAATATGTTTTATTAATCATGTAAAATTTGAATTTCTGATAATTTTTCTTCTATTCTTTTTGTTAAATCTAAAAAATCAGTTGATTTCTTAAAATCGAGTTCGCTCCGATCGATATATAAAACATTATTGATCTTAAAAGATTTTAAATATTTATCATGTGTTTCATGGATGGCTGCGTATCTTTCTAAAAAATCATTATTAATTTCGAAACTCCTACCTCGGGCAAGCACAAATTCCCTTATCTTTTTTGGGTTGGCTTTTAAGCTGATAATTAAATCAGGCCATGGAAAAATATCTCTATCTAAACTTGAGGTGCTCAACATCATTTCTTTTTCGAATGGATCAATTAAAAATTCACGGCAACAAACTTCATTTACTAACCAAAAATTATCTAATATAACTATGCGACCACTTTTTTTCAATTTTAAAGCTTTTAAATATTGTGAAAATGTTTTATTTCGAAAATAAAGACGAGTCGCTAATTGATTTTCTCCAGTTTTAATGCCTAGTCTAACTGTTTCCGGGAAATCCTTTTCTTCACCTTCATAAAACGCCTCTGCACGATAAAACTCTGCCAAGCGCCTGACAAGTGAGGATTTGCCAGTCCCGGGTCCACCCGAAACTGCAATAATTATTCCCTTCTTTATATCCATAATTGATTTATTTTTTTCTGCCTCTTAGCTGACCACAGGCGGCACTAATCTCTGAACCAAAACTTAAGCGAATAGTAACAGCCACACTCGCTTCTTCGAGAATTTTTTTAAACTTCTCAATCCGCTCACGACTCGAGGCATGAAAACGTCCCGTTTGATTATATGGTATTAAATTAACCATATACAAAGGTTTTTTCATTAACTTAATTAAATCGTGAGCATCTTTATCACTATCGTTAACGTTTTTAATCATTAAATATTCAAACATAACGCGCCTACCAGTTTTAGTTATATAATTATCAACTGTTTTAAAAATGTCATGGAGACTATACTTAGTCGCAATTGGCATTAAATCTCGACGCAAATTGTCATTAGCCGCATGAAGAGAAACCGCTAAATTTATCTGCATTTTCTCTCCAGCTAATTTTTTTATCCCTTCCGTTATGCCTGAAGTTGAAACCGACATTCTTCTTGAACCAATATTCAAAGTTTCTGGATTATTTAAAAATTTAGCCGCTTTTATAAATTCGGCATAATTTAAAAAAGACTCACCCATCCCCATAAATACGATATTATCAACTTTTTGTCCTTTATTCTCATTTTTAAGATAACGAGACCAGAAAACTACTTGTTCAACAATTTCTTCGGATTTCAAATTGCGACGAAAACCAAAATTTCCAGTCGCGCAAAATTCACAGCCTAGGGCGCAACCAACCTGAGAAGAAACACAGACGGTATTACGTTTATCTTTTTGACGAATTAAAACAGTTTCAATTGCCTCGCTGTCCTCAAGTGTTATTAAGGCTTTAATACTTTTATTCTTTCCAGAATTTTTTTCAATTTCAGCCTTAATTTCCAAGGGACACTCTTCATTTAGTTTTTCTCTTAAATCCTTTGGCAAGCTAGATACTTCCTGCCAAACTGATATAAAATCTTGCCAGAGAGCTTTATTAACTTGCGCAAAACGATATTTTGGTTGCGTCTGTAAAATGGCAGATAATTTAGTTAAGTTCATTTTATTTTTTTTTAAGAATAATTTTTACAATTTCACTTTGTCCGCTCGTTCTCATCGGTGGACCCCAAGTACCGGCTCCACGGCTAACAATAAGCGAAAAGTCTCCATCATTATATAAGCCATGTCCATAACCTTTGTAGGCTAGCCTGGAAACAAGGTTAAAAGGAAATAGTTGACCATTATGGGTATGGCCGGATAATTGTAAGTCAATTTCAGCATTCTTGGCAAGCTCAATATTTTTTGGTGCATGAAATAAGAGAATACTCGGCTTAGACTTGCTATAACCAACTTGTTTTAAAATTGCTGATTCTAAATCAAAATCTTTATTGAAAGAATAATTTATTCCAATAATTTGCAGGCCATCCACTTCTAACATCTTGTTATCTAAAACAATAACTGGCCTTCCCTTTAGTAATTCCATCGCTCTGTTAAAGCCAAGGTACAAATCATGATTTCCAAAAGAATAATATATACCTCGGGGAATTTTAATTTTTGAAAATGGATGATCTAACCAGGAAAAATCTGATTCCATACCATCGAATAAGTCTCCGGTTATAAAAACTGCTTCGGGATTTAATTTTTGGACACGTGCCAATAAACGTCCAAAAAATTTTTCACGATATACCGGCCCGAGATGAACATCGGAAATTTGCACAATAACTTTATTATTCCAACTTTCAGGCAGATCCTTAATCACTACTTCATAACTAGTTACCTTGGGTAGCCAGGCCTTATAGAGACCAAAAAAAGAAATGAGTAAAGCGCCTGTGATAAATATAGACTGCAGTAAAAATAATGATAAGTTAAAATTAAAAGTCCAGGCGGCTAATTTAAGCAAAAGGATCGGAAACATCATAAGGATAAGATTGACTAATAAGCCAATCCAAAACCCAGTAATAATATAGTACCAACGCGTAAAGATGTTATCTAATTTATGAATTAAATAAGAAGCGCAAACGGTGCTTAAAAATAAAAAAATAATTATTAAGGCGCTAATCAACCTACCCTCGATAGCAATTATTTGAAATAACCTTATCGAAACAAACCATAATAAAATGTGGCCTGACAAAAGCAGTAAAACGGAAACCGCGAAAAATATTAATTGCATCATAGATTTTAGAAATTTATATTGTCTCTACGTAAGCTGCGCTCAATGCGAATAATTACCTTTTGTAATATTTTAACTGCCTCTAGAGGATAAGCGCCGACCGTTGTCTCATCGGAAAGCATAATCATATCCGCACCTTCAAAAACAGCATTAGCAATATCTGACACTTCAGCTCGAGTGGGATGAGAATTTGTAATCATCGAAGTCATAACTTGAGTCGCAATGATCGCTGGTTTATCATGCCAGTGAGCATGGCGAACTAAATTTTTCTGGACTATTGGTAAATCTTCAATTGGAATCTCAATCCCAAGGTCACCACGAGCAATCATAATTAAATCGGAAGCGATGATAATAGTATCAATATTCTTTAATGCAATTGCCCTTTCAATTTTAGATATAATTTTAACCTTCTTATTTTTGCCAAGAAGTCGTCTTAATTTTTGAACATCAGCCGCGGTTTGCACAAATGAAAGAGCAATATAATCAACTCCAGACTTTAAAACAAATTTAACATCCTTTATATCCTTTGCAGTTAAACCCCCTTTTTTCAAATTAGTATAAGGCACGTTAACTCCTTTATGGGATGTCAAAAGACCGCCCCTTATTACCGTTCCAGAGATAATTTTATCTTTAATTCCCGAAACAGCAATTTCGATTTCACCATTACATAAAAACAAAGGCTCTCCCTTTTTTATATCAAGGTGTAGTTCTGAATTATCAATTGGAATAATATCAGTTTCAAGACCTGGTTTTTTTCCATTATAACAAAAACGAACTAACTCGCCATCATGGAGAATTAATTCCGGTTCTTTTAAATTTCCCATCCGTATTCGCGGACCCTGAAGGTCAGCAATGATTGAGACTTTTTGTTCTGCTTTAAGATTATAATGATCAATTATTTTTTTAATTCGCAAATACTGACTATAGGTTGCATGCGAAAAATTTACGCGCACAAAGGTGACACCGGCTACTAAAAGTTTTTCTAAATTTTCTGGTGATTCAGAATTCGGTCCGATTGTAGCTATTATTTTGGTATCCATATTTTCTTGGGTAATTATTTTCTAATTTTATTAAGTAAATTTTGATAATATTCTAAATTGTTTAAACTAGCTAATTTTTGTCCGAGCGCCTCATTCATTTTAAACAAATGATGAAGGTAACTACGAGACTGTTTTTTTAACTCGTAGATTTTACTTTTTCCATTGATAGCAGAAAAATCTTGTGCATACTTAGCATTATTCACATTAAGGCTCGTATATTTTGTAGATTGAGAAGAAATGAATAATTTACCGTGACGACCTTCTCGAGTCGGAATCACACAGTCAAACATATCCCAGCCCATTTTTGCGCACCTAAGAATGTCCTCTGGAGTACCAACGCCAAGCGCAAAGCGAAGCGCTGCCTGAGGAATATAGTCAGCCGTTTTTTGTAGAACTTCTTCCAAAAAATTGCCGTCTTGATCAATTGGTCTTCCTCCAAAACCATAGCCATCAAAACCTATTTTAACCAATTCTTTAGCACAAGCCTCTCGCAAATCAAGTTCTGCCCCTCCCTGAATTACAGCAAATAAAAGCGGACGCTTAATGCCCACTAGTTTTCTCTTCTTAATCTGACGAAGGTATTCTATTTTACACCTTTTTGCCCAACTTATAGTACGCGCAACCGCTAATTCTAAATCTGGACGCGAAAATTCATTAGGGGGACAATCATCAAAACAAACCATCATATCCACGCCCAAAGCAAACTGAATTTGAATTGATTTTTCTGGTGTCAATTCGTGGCTGGAGCCATCAAGGGGTGACTTAAATGTTACTTTGCTATCTTCAATTATTCCCATGCGAGAATTTTTATGAATCAAAGAAAAAACTTGAAAACCGCCAGAATCAGATAATAAGGGGCCTGTCCAATTCATAAATTTATGAAGACCGCCAGCCGCTTCGATTATCTTTAAGCCCGGCTGAAGATATAAATGGAAAGTGTTAACTACCAAGGCTTTAGTGCCTGTTTGTTTTATTTCATTGTTAGATGTAAGTTTAATAAAACCGCGAGTAGCATCTGGCATATAAAAAGGTGTCTCTAAAACGCCGTGTGCAGTTTTAAGAATGCCACGGCGAATTCCTGATTTAGAAATATTTTTTATTTTGAACATAGTTTTTTGTATTTCACTACAAAGCGTCGGGATTGATTACTGAACACGTCCAGTATTATTCATTCCGGCGATATCATCATCTTCGAGCTTAGTAGTTTTTGGTCCAGTTTTTTTATTTATTGTATCTTTAGTTTCCGTGTCTACCGCACTAATACTAGAGCCAGATGTCAGAACTAAAATTTTATTTCTATCAGTTTCAAGCGGTGTAATACTAATACCGAACTCCGCCTTTGCCTGGTAAACTGAAACGGGTAAACGTCCGATATTCCAAATTACTTGTCTGGTGTTAGCATCATAATAAATACTACCTACGTCGTTAGAACTTCTTTGATCAAATGAAACGTTGCTTGGCAAATCATAAACGACACGCGCGTCACTTAGTTCATGTAAATTATTTTTAACCACCCAATAAACTTTAAACTCAGTTAACTCGCCCACTTTTGGTGGTAAGGGTCCGGAGCCTACCGGCTGATTATTATGATCAAAATATAGAATTTGTTCATCTAAACTCAAATCACTATTTATACGACTAATAATTGTGTTACTTTTATTATCTCCACTCTTAGCCGTTTGGTTATTAACACCATACTGGGAATACGAAGTAACTGTTAGTTTTTTCCCTAAATCACTTTCTTTAAATGCTAAAATATTTATCGAAAAGTTTATCTCCCCCTCTTGATTGGGCTTTACTTCAGCTAAGCCAGGTATCTCATTCTTAGTCCAAATAATCATATTATCTCGGACTTCCCCTCTCTTGGTCATTCGAATTGAACTAAAATCTAAGAAATCTCCTGTTAAAGCAGTCATTATAACTAAATCCTTAAAAGTGTTATCCCCTTTATTGCTATATTTTACTGTGTAATTCATTGTCTGACCAAAATTTACTGAATTATCATTCTTATCACCATTAACTTCGGTCGTTAAATTAAGATCAGTTTTTACGAGTTCGGGTTTAAAAGTGTATTCCCAGAATATAAAAGACTGACCATCATCTAATTTCTTTTCGAGACGAACACGAATCTCGGGATTATTTAGTTTTGAGGCTATCTTGTAACTCAAAGGGATCTCCTGCCGAATCGAATCTTTATTAAGTCCACTAACTAACCAGCTCGTGCCCCCCGCATTAGTAACGTTAATTTTTTCGCTTACAAAGGTAGAAGTAGCATCCTTAGAATTTGTCGAAGGAACTACTTGGGCATTTGTCTCGTCTGGTAAAGCAAAGCTTAAATTAAAATCACCAAAATAATTTTCTTTAATATCAGAAATAATCAGGGTCATGGAATTATCTTGACCAAGGAAGGCTGTATTGCTGTATTCTAAATTAACATTAAAACCCGGTCCTTCGACAAGCGTTGAGGCTGAAGCCTCTTTTTTGAATTGACTAGAGTAATTTAAAGGAACATAACTCAAACGACCAGAAATAATATTTACCGATTGCGGTTTATTTATTAATTTTCCGGTAATCATCAGCGAGCCACTAGCACCTGCGCCTAAATCATTCAGTGACCAGCCATAATTACCATTTTGCGGAGCAATGGAACTAGTGATAAGAATAAAATTTTCGGGGTACTGCACTTCTAAATAAAGCTTTGCGAGATTAAACTTACTCGGATTATTATATTCGACTTTATAAGAAAATTCTTCCCCAGCCATTACCTTCTCGGGTGCGTAAATTTTTATTTCAAGAGCACTTGAGTCATTGCTGTTATCAAAAAAATATGAGTAAGCGAAATAAGCCATTGCCGCCAAAAGCGTAATTATTAATATATTTTTGAAAAATCTCACAATTAAAGCTTGCTGATGTCTAATTTTCATCTTGCGAACATCGACGAACTCGCCAAGCTTATTCGTATAAATTTCATTTAAATTAGTATCGATTTCCTGATTTCTAGCTTCACGACCAATTATACGTTCGAAGCTAGCGACTTCTTTGTCGGTCGGCGTAGGTCGTTCAACAAAAGCTGACAAGCTAGATGAACTTTGTTTATCGACACGTAAAACTTTTTTTATTTTTTTTTCTTCAGCCATATAAATAAATTATTTTTTTTCTATAAGAATTGACCAATATTTATCAGAGTTAATTTTATCATTAATTAACCAGCCATTTTCAGTATTTAAATTTTCGGGATAATGCCAAAATACTTTTGACTGATCGGGCAATATTAAGGAACTAAGGAAATCACTTGGCTTGGCACCAGCCTGCTTTTGAACCATTAAGCTATAGGGGATTAAATTAGCTTGATCGGGATTTATAAAACTATTAATTTTACTTAACCAATCAATTGACTTTTCTTCATCAAAAAAATTAAAAGGTAGCCGATATTTTATAGTCAGAGTTACGCTTTCTCCGGGATCCACCATTAGCCAATTAGCAAAAACTGTTTTATTGTTTTCCTCGTACACTTTTGTTCCGCTACTTTCGTCAACCATGGCTCGATTTTCTTTCTCTAAAAATTTATTGTTTTCCCAACTTGGATCTGGTTTTTCATTAAAATATTTTTCATCAGGAATTCTGAAACCCTCCGCTAAAAGCAGCTCTGATCCCTTAGGAACATACACTCTCAGCCAATCAACGTTTCTAACTCCAGTCATTGCTTCGTTTTTTAATCCCGTATGTGTACGCGTAATTTTAAGTGTATTTATAATCGAACCATCAAGACTAACTTCTGTTTGCTGTTCAATTTTTTCAAGCATTTTTTGATCGGATTTTTGCCCGGCAATATTTGTATTAACCACCATGAGGTAGTCGCGCGCAGTATCTTTTATTTCACCGGCCCAATTAAGTTTAGAAACTTCGGACTCCAGACTTGGATCTTCAAAATAAAATAAAATCTGTTTTTCTGACATGCTTCTTTCAAATAGAGCTAATATACTCACTAAACTTTCTTTGCTTAATTTCTGCGGGAGAGTTTCGATAATTTTTGCCATTAGATCTCCAATAATTTTTTTAGGCTTATTTTCAGAATTTACAGCCAAACCCTGTTTCATTGGCAAGCTTGAATTAATTTCAGTCGAACTAGCCGGAACTCCAATAATCGCTTCTGGATTTGTCAGCGCCAAGTTTTTTTGCTCAACAATTTTTTGTACTATATCTAAAAAATTATTAGAATCAATTATTAGACCATATTCTTTACTTAAATCAATTGGACCGGTAATTTCAAGTAGGCCCTCAACAACCGTCGGCGTTACGCTAATAACACCGTCAACTGTTGGACCGTCGCTTTTTTCATAAAACCACATTAAATTTTTAGCCGTTGTCGGCCAATTTGGCCACCAATTTGCGTCCCAAAAATGCCACAATGGATTTACTAACCAGAGTGGTTTTGGGGCGACGACGCGGACATTCATTCCCCCTTCAGTGTCATATGAGCCGCCACCAGGAACTTCTAAATTTCTAATTTTACCGTCTCTAATATCAACTAGCGCGTAGCTACCTAAAAAGCCGCCGCTAGCCCTAAGCTCTGAATTATTCTGAAACACTAAAAGGTAGCGTTTATCCTGAGTCGCGCCAAGAACTTCCTTAAATTTAGCGCCAGCGCCAATAAATGTTTCAAGATTAGTACTTAACAAACTAGTCTGTTTCGAAATAGAGGAAAATTTTTCCTGGTAAGCAGCCGGTAAATTTTGAGCGTTTATCGAATTAAGAACATTTTTTAAATCCTGTGAATCTTGGACAGCTAGGCCACCATAATATGTAAAACTATCTAGGGCTTTTGAAAAACTCTCTTTATCTTTAGCGAATAAACTATCAGATGCCAAAACTAAATTTCTACCCAATGAAGATGCTAATTCTCCAGCCTTTAAAAATTTCTTACTTTCGGCCGCTAATTTTAATTTCGGGTCTCCAGAAAAAGCAGCCAGTGATAAGATAGTGTCGTTTATTTTATTTAATTCTTCTTGAGCGGCTAAAAAATTAGTACCAGCGTTCTGAAACTGCGAATCAGCCGATTTAAAATCCATTTTTGAAATTGAATCTGAGGCTGCTAGCAAATTATTTATGGCTAGCTGAGAATTACCGAGAATTTTATTTTCGAGTCCCGTAATATCAATAAACTCAAAATAAGATAATAATTTAATCGGAACAATAATTAAAAGTAATACTAAAACAAAAGAAAAAATAGAGCGATACCAGACTACTTTTGCTTCCGCCATTTCTATTCGTTTATCGGAGGATTTGATTTCTCTAAAACGATTAATATTAATTTTAGAATATTTTTTAAAAATTTTTGATTGCTGTGAAAAAACTTTAGACCAAAGGCTCTTGTCTCTAGTAAAATAATTTTTAAAATTAGCTTTAAAAAATATATCTTTAAAAATCGTTTTCTTTTTATTTTTAATCTTGAATGTTTTCTGACCAAGTTTAAGCAAGTTCGGTTTTATTTTTCGTGATTTATCTTCCAAAATTCTTATTTCTTTATCCAAAATTTTAGAGGCAGCCCTTTCTTTAACTACTAAGTTACTTTTAGTCGAAGTGAGCTGATTTTCAATCAATTCAAATTCTTCTTTAACAGTTTCTTTAAATTGTTTACGCAAATCTACGACAAAACTCGAGCGGTCGTTTAGGCTCTGTCCATTACTTATATTCAGATTTGTTTTTTTATTAGACATGTAAAATTTGATGATAAACATTCAAAGTTTGATTGGCGCATCGCCACCAACTATATTTTTTAACTTGCTCAAGTCCATCCATAATTAAACTGCTACGCAAATTTTCTTCGTTAAGTAGCTTAAGTATCTTCTCTAGCATCTCCGTTTCGTTTACCGGATCAAAATAAAGCGCGGCGGAGCCGAGTATTTCCGGAAGTGAAGTTCTATCAGAACTCAAGACTGGACAAGATCTGGCCATTGCCTCAAGCGGAGGTAAGCCGAAACCTTCATACAGAGAAGGAAAAATATATGCCCGCGCTTCTGAATATAAAATTTCCAATTGAGCGTCTGAAATATATCCGGGGAAAATAACAGGGCTATTAATATTTTCTTTCTGCCAAAGATTTAAGCTACGAGCGCACTCGTGAACGCGTTTATAAAAATAGTCTTCTTTGCCAACCAATACTAAACGCATTTCTGGTTTTGAGTGAAGTAGTTTAGCAAACACTCTTAATAATGTTTCCAAATTTTTATGGGGGTAAGCATTGCCCACATAAAGTAAAAAGTTATTAGCAATATGATATTGCTGTAAAGTTTCTTGATTATCAAGCTTGGCTACAAATAAGGAATCTCTTCCTTTTGCCAGGTTGGCCACCCCCTCATAAGTTACTATAATTTTTTCAGCCTTAACTTTAAACTGATCCATCAAATCTTGCTTGGTAAACTCAGAAACAGTTATTATTTTCTTAGCACGATTAATTGCTGAAAAGATAACCGCCCGATAAGCAAAGTTCTTCAAACGATAAATTATTGGATTAAGAGTTGTCGCCCGAATGGTTGGAAAATGAGTCAAAATTAAATCATGAATGGTTACAACAAATTTACAGGGTGTTAGAAGCGGGACATTAAAATGCGGAAAATGCATCAAATCTAGTTTCTCTTTCCAAATATAAAAAGGCATTAAAAGCTGTTCCTCCCAAGAATACCAAGAAATATTCAAACACACTTTTTTAACATTCTTTTGTTCACAAATAAATTCATCAAAATTTTCTGGACTTAAAAAAATAATAAAATCAAAAATACCTTTCAAATTAGCGTCACCACTTTCTTGGGGGTGTTCACTATTTTCGGCACTACTAATTTTTATTATATTATCAACCACTTCTTGAGTGTAGCGGCCCAAACCTTTTCCGATTGGTCCGTAGAAGCGGGCGTCAATTCCAATACGCATTTTTTTAAATTTAAGCAAAGGGTAAATTAGGTGGTGGCGATGATGATTTATCACTTAGCTCTGAATTAATAAGTTGCGACTCTTCATTATTATCAACATTTAAACCTCTGAAAATATCCGCCGGCAAAGGTTGAGATTCATCAGCCATCGGTAGAGATGAGGGAGCGTCAGCCTTGCGACCAGGAGCTTTTTGGATGAGTGGTGATTTAACATTTGCTTCAACCGGAAAATGCCACAGTGTTGCCAACTCTTCAGTATTTAATAAAAATGGCGCCCGTCCGTAGCCAGAGCGATTAACATAATTTCGGAATAGTTTTCTTTTTTTCTTAATTAAGCGAGGCTCCTTCATGAAATAAACAGTTTTAGTGAATGTTATTGATAAATCAGGTTTAAAACTATTTAAATCATTAGAAATAAATTGCTTAATATAACCAACAAAGCCATTAAAAACCTTAGCCTTATTCATAACCTCCTTCTTGGCAACGTAAACCACTCTAATCTTTGTAAGAAAACCCTGTTTTATAGATTTAAGGTGCATTGCCTCAACTTGTCTTTTTTCTTTTGGCGTTAAATCAAGCATCGTTCGTTTATCATCCTTAACCTTCGACTTGCCATCATCGATGTCTTGCCAAATCGGAAAAACAACTTCACTTGCTTCACCCAGAAGTTCCAAGCCCTTATTAAACAAACTCGGGCTAGATTTTTTTTTGCGCCCCAAAATTTTATCTAATTGTTCTTGGATGGTTTTTACCCAATCAAATCCAGTTGGCATTACTATCATTTGAAACCATAATTGTTCCCCTTGACGAAGCGATCCGCACAGGTCCATTAGCGAAGCCATCGGATCCTTAAATTGAGTTTCAATTGGTCCCATCTTATGTTCAAACTCTTCATAGGTCTTAATTGGAAGATACCATGGATTCTGTAAAATGAACTCAGAACCAAAAAGATCCCATTCTTCATCAGGATAACTTTGCGCAACGGTTTCAGTATAGTCATCAACTTCAGAGATTTCCGCATCCGGGTACTGTGAATAAACGGAAGATTCAACTAAATTACGGAATTCTACTGGGGTACGAATTAAAAATTGCGTGTAACCCTCAAGACTAACTATTTCGTAACTAAAAGACTTCTGATATACGCCCAAGAACCATTTTTCATAAAAATTTTGTGTTCCGTGTGCACCACCTAAATAAGTAAACATATTTTCAACCGCCCTTGGAGATTGCTCATTCCCTTTTGGAATATCAATTGCGAGTAAGACTGATTTATGTGTTTTACTCCATTTAGTCTGTTGGTAAAACAACCAGGCATCACGAGCCCCAATTAAAAAAATGACTGCCAAAATTAACCAACCAAAATTAGTAAAAAAAACCCAAAACATCTGCTCGGGCGGCAGGTTAAAAAACCGTTCAAAGCCGGTCGTGTTAATAACTATATCCATAATTTTTCATTATATTAACATCTATATTTTAGCATATTTTCAGAAAAACAAAAAATCTGACTTGATTTAGTCAGATTTTATATTTTTTTTGAATTTTCTCTATTATTTACTAGCAGACCACTCCTTTAAACCATAAGTGCCTCGATTAACAAGCACATATCTATCATCTAGAATAAGTTCATTATGGACAGTCGCCGCATTAGCTGTTTTTTTATCAAATTTCATTTCATTAATTCTTTTAGCTATTTCAGTAAAATGAAGAGGGTTGGCCTCATGTTTTAAAATTAAATAAATTTTGTCATTAACCGTTTTTGGCTTAATTTCTTCCCAATCAGCGATACCCCATTCTCCGTATTTATTTTGCTCTAGGTTTTTAACTGACTGCATTAAAGAATACAAGATTTTATTATTATTAATAAGTTGCGCCTTATCTGGAAAAACTTTGCTTTTAAAAATTGGGGAAATATCTGATTGGCTGGACATATCCCTGCCTGCCAAGTGCTTATTATAAGAATCGAGCTTCTTTAGCAAATCAAGTAACTCTTCGGTAGTATAAGTTTTTTTCAAAGTTTCAACTTTTTTCAATAAATCATCGGCCAGCTCTTCTAAATGATTGGATTCTTCATCCTTTGATTTAAAAGAAGGATTGAATTTATCGTTATTGTGGACTACTTCTAAATCATCCGCCATTAATTTTGAAATCAAAAAATTAAAATGATTTCGATAAGAGAGGCGACTTTTTTCATATTCTGGCTTACCAACACTATCTTCATTATTTAATTCAAGAGCTAGAACCGTTAAGATATCTAAAAGGTAATCGCGACGAATTAAGCCTCCGTGCTCAGTTAGAAGACCCTGGACCGTTTCCTTTAAAATGGCCAATGAACTTTCAAGTGTCTCTAGTTTCTTAATTTTCTTTATACTAGCAGATTCAATTTGACGGACTCTTTCCCGGGTCAATTTATGAAGACTGCCAATTTTTTCAAGAGTTTCACCTTTATCTCCTTTTAAGCCAAAGCGACGAGATAAAATGTCTTTCTCTCGATCCAATAATTCAGAAAACAAGGAGTTCACAATATTAATGGCATCAAGGCGAGCCAATTCCTCGGACTTTTCTTCTTTAATCATTTTTTCTAATAAATTTTCCATATAAAAAAATAGAGTTTTAAATTCTTTTTAATTAACCTAAATCTATCATATTATTTTATATTAGTCAATACCTATCTATTCTTGTTAACCCAGGTGTATTCCTTGAGCAGAAATTGCTCTAATATAAGAGAAAAAATTGTAAAAAAGATAACTTGTCCAATAATTAGCAACTTACTTAATAAATTCTGCCTCTGCCAATGTTTGACAAATATTAGATGTTGGTTTCTAAATGACCAAGAGCGAATTTGACGACTTTTTTTAAATCGACTAAAAAATTGCTTGATTATTCCGCCTCTTGAGGCGGCAGCGGTTCGATCGTGATAGACAATTGAACTTGGAACAAGCATGGCGCCCGCGTTTATTAGTGACAAGCGGTAAGCTAAATCACAATCCTCTTTATACATAAAAAATCGTTCATCAAAATATTGAGAATTCTCCTTTATCTCTTCTAAGGAGCTAAGTCGGAAGAGCCCGGCCGCCCCAGAAGGACCGATAATTTTTGCCTGATCGAAGCGCTTATCATCTTCTTGTCCTTGGCCCAAATCACGAAAACGCAAACCAGATTTTAAAATAAGTCCGCAGCTATCAATAATACGTGTTTTCGTATTAGCCGCAAAATCCCAGCGTCTAATTTTAGGACTAGCTGAAGCAATTTCATGATTTTTGTCCAGCGCCTTAATTAATTCTGATATAGTATCTTTTTCTAAAACAGTATCAGGATTTATTACCATAAAATACTCAGCTTGAAGATGGGCTGCGGAGCGGATTAAAACATTATAAGCACGGCTAAAGCCAAGGTTACCAGCGGCATGCAAGTAATCTAAAAAGTTTGGATTTTCAAGATTAAATGCTTCTAGGGATTTTCGGTTAAGGTCATTATTTTGGTCACTATTATCAAAAACCAGAACCCTGTAGTCACTTGACGACAAAAAAGAGAGCGCCATCCTTAAACTCGGCAAAAAATCTTTTAAGTATTTTGCGCTTGAATCATTGTAAGTTATAAACCCAACAACTAATTTCATAAAATATATTGACAAATATAACTAATAGGGTTATATTTTTTTCAAGAGAAACGTTAAGTTCTTTTTATCTAAAATAAACTAAATTTTTTGACATGACCTGTTCACTGACCAAGACTGAAGAAGAATTCTATGCAGATGCCGAATCCGAGATTAAGAAAATTATAGATTGCTCAGAAAATGAAAACGAGGCAATCCATAATATAAACTTAAGTGGCCAAGGCCTCTACTGCAATCTAGATTGCAATGCCAGAACTGGCGCCTTTTCATTTTTTGTTAAATTGATTTTTTCAGGCGAAAAATCCCGAAAAATAAAAGTCATGAAAAATTTCAAAAAATGACTGAGAATCAAAAGAGGAACTAGATTAATTCTATGACCTCTTTTTTATTTAGATAAGCATTTTGTCAGCCATTTTTTCTTTAGCAAAATTTTGTGCTCTCAGTAAACTATCAAATGTACCAGCGTCTAGCCATTCGCCCTTAACTTCCGCGACCTCTAATTCATTATTTTTGAGGAACCAATTATTTACATCTGTAATTTCGAGTTCACCGCGGTCACTGGCCTTCATTTGTCTGGCGACATCAATCACTCGTTTGTCGTAAATATATAAACCAGTCACGGCATAATTACTAAGATACTCTTTCGGTTTTTCAACAATTTTTTCGGCTTTCATCTCGTTATTAAATTTTACTACACCAAATCTTTCAGGATCACTTACTTTTTTAGCGAAGATTTTAGCACCACCTTTAAAGTTTTTAATTTCGTCAGTAAAGTCATCTTCAAAAATATTATCACCCAAAATCATAACCACATCCTCATTATCGATAAAATTCTCACCTATTAGAAATGCCTGCGCCAATCCTTCGGGTTTATCCTGAATTTCGTAAGTAAATTTAACACCAAATTCTTTTCCTGAGCCAAGTAAATTCAAATAGTCGCCTGCCCTTTCTGGGGCAACAATTATTAAAATTTCCTTAATGCCCGCTTTAATAAGTGTGTTCAGCGGATAATAAATCATTGGTCGATGATAAATCGGCAATAGTTGCTTGCTTGTTATTTTTGTTAGAGGGCGCAGACGTGTGCCCGAGCCACCAGATAAAATAATCCCTCTCATATTAATTTTTTAAATGCTCACGTAAAGCTTCCTGGAAGTTACGCAATTTCTTTATTTTTAAATTTTTTAAAATAGAGTACTTTGGTCGTCTCGCTGCTCTTAGTAAATTTTCACTTCGAGCCGGGCGCATTTGAACTTCCATTTTATTCTGCTCAAATAAAATTTTAGCACCATCAAACCAGTTACATGGTCCCTCGTTTACTAAATGGTAAATGCCAAATGGAGCTTCGATTTCCCAAAGACGTTTTGTCGCATCGGCTAAATCAGGCGTATACGTAAAACAACTTAATTCCTCATTAACGACCGTTATTTCTTTCTTATCTTGAGCCAAGCCAAGCATTATGTCAAAAAAACTTGGTTTCGCCGACTCACTAAGACCCCTTGGTCCAAACAATTTAGAAGTCCTAATTAAATAATAGCCCAGCCCTCTTTCAGCTTGTTTTAAAATTTCTCGTTCACCCGCAAACTTACTTTCACCATATTTGTTTATAGGATTTGGTGTGTCATTTTCCTTAAATTCTTGTTTTTCATCCGTACCATTAAAAACATAATCACTAGAGTAGTGGATCAAAACGGCGCCTAAATGTAAAGCCAGATCTGCTAAAATGGCTGGCAACTCAGCGTTTAATTTCAAAGCGTATTCATAGTCTTTTTTATCCTCGCATTTATCAACTGCATTATAGGCTACCGTGTTAATAATAAGATCTGGGTGGAGCTCGCTTATTTTTTCGATTAAAATAGGAAAATCTAAAACATCCAAATCAGATCTGTCCCATGAAACTACTTCAAAGTCTGCAGTGAATGCCTTAGTGAGTTGGGTGCCAAGATTTCCTTGGCCGCCGAGAATAAGTATATGCATATGAAACAAGTATAGTTACAAAACGAAAAATTTACAATTAAAGCGGGATTAATTTAAAAAAAGGCCTTAATAAAAGACCTTTGATATTCTAAAATGAGTAATTATTTATTATTCCATTCTTCTCCTTGGCGAACAATGAGTTCAGCGGCCCTCTCTGGCTCAGCCAGTAATTCTTTTACAATTTTTTCCATTCTTGCTCCTTGAGAGCCTTTAATAAGTAAAACGTCGCCCGCTTTAATTCTATTTTGTAAAAAACGACCAGCTTCTTCTGGTTTATCAAAATAAAAAATATAATCATCCTCCATCCCAGCTGCCTTAGCGCCGCGAATAAAATCTCGGGCTTTTTCACCAACCGCAATCAACTGATTAATTTTACTTTCTGCAATTTTTCGACCAACCAGCTGATGACCTTCTTCAGTATAAGTTCCAATCTCGAGCATATCGCCCATGACCGCATATTTTTCTGAGTTTGCATCGACTCTGACTCGATGCAAGATATCAACGGCCGCAAGAGCTGCTTCAGGTGAAGAATTATAAGTATCATCAATAATAAATGTATGTTTAATTCCGGGAAGTAAATTCATCCTTCCTTTTGGCAAACTAAAATCACTCAGGGCGCTAGCTACTTCAACTAAATTAAAATCAAAATAAATAGCTACGGCGGCGGCGGCCAGAGCTGCATAAATTGCAGTCTCGGGCATCACGTTTTTCATTATTACAGGAACAATTGAATTATTATAACTAAGTTTAAAATTAATCCCTGATAATTCATATCCGTCTTTAGTAAAATTATAAATAATATCCTGAGCCTGTAAATCAGCTCCGGGTTTTAAGCCATATGTTAAAATCTTTGCCTGACTAACCTCGCTCATCTCGCGAGTATATTCATTATCAAAATTTAAAACAGCCAAGCCTTTAGTATTAAGTTTTTCAATTAAAACTTGCTTTTCTTTTTTTATGTTTACAATCGTTCCGAAATATTCTAAATGAGAATAACTTATAGCCGTGACCACGCCAACATCAACTTTTGCAATGTTCGTTAAATATTCCATATCACCCGGATGATCAACGCCCATTTCTAAAATTAAGGCCTCCGGATAATTTTTATCTTTGATAATCAGTAGTATTAAAGCGCGCAAAAAAACTATCAGCCAGCCAAAGACATTCCTACCAGCTGACTCAAGCCCAATTATCGTGAGCGGCAGACCAATTTCATTATTATAATTTTTAATACTGGTTCGGGTTCGAAGTTTAGTACTTAATACTTTAAAAACTGCCTCCTTAGCACTGCTTTTGCCAATCGAACCAGTGATACCAATCACAATCGGTTGATATTTTTTTAGAATCAATTTAGATAAAATCTTCAATTTTAATTGTAGTAAATTTCTCATATTATTTTCTGGTCTTAGGTACCTGATTATATTTAAGCATAAAATCTGCAATATCCTTCCAAAGAGGAACGACCGAGCCCTCCGCATAAGTAACATCTTTTGGGCTATCCATCTTCGTTAACATTACAAAGATTGGATCTTCTATCGGCGCAATTCCAATGAAAGTATGAATATACTCATTTTTAAGATATCCGCCAGC
>JBBSAU010000004.1:0-19189 GCA_038251925.1 Patescibacteria group bacterium
GCACTCTCTGTGATTTTTATTTGCTGATAAAAATCTAGCTCGTTGCCGCCCGTTCGATTACCCTCGGCTAACGCCGGCATTAATAAAAGAACGTGCAGATGCACGTTCTTTTATTAATGTAGTCCCTAGGGGAATCGAACCCCTGTTAACAGGATGAAAACCTGACGTCCTAACCACTAGACGAAGGGACCAAAATTTCCAAAATAAAAATCTAATGACTTAGATTTATTCTAATTCTATAGATAAATAGTCTTTCTGTCAATATAAATAATTCAGTGCTATAATTAGGGAAAAGATTCAATTTAATCTAAAATAAATGCCGAAAAGGAAAACAGTCGGTTTAGCACTAGGCTCGGGCGCCTTTCGAGGTTTCGCTCATATTGGTGTTCTTAAATCGCTAAAAAAACATAATATTTCGATTGACTATATAAGTGGCTCAAGTATTGGCGCTTGGGTGGCGGCTTATTATTCAATTTTTCAAGATGTTGATAAATTTGAAAAAGAATTAATAATTAATTCAAAAAATAATCGGCCGATACTGCTTGATCTGAGTTTAACGGGAGGTTTTATCAGCGGCGAGAGATTTCGAAAATATTTGGAAGATAGTTTGCGTCACCATAATTTTTCAGAATTAAATGTTCCTTTAAAGATAGTGGCTACCGATTTAATTTCCGGGCAGCCTTTTGTTTTTGATAGTGGTGACGTTGCCTTAGCGGTTCGCGCAAGCACGTCCGTTCCCTTGGTGTTTAAACCGGTTAAATATAAGAACAAATTATTTGTTGATGGTGGTCTAAGTAATCCTGTTCCTGGAGATATAGTAAAAGAAATGGGAGCTGATATTGTAATTAGTGTAAATTTGTATCATCAGAATGAATTTATTGAAAAAAAATTTACGATGCGGAATGTGGTTCTTCGTAGTACACGTATTGTGATGCATAATTTATCTAAAAGTGCCCTTAAAAATGCTAATGTTATTATTGAGCCAGATTTATCTAAATATCTAAAAAGAAGAGCGATATCCAAATATTTTACAAAAGATTTAATGGACGAAATGATTAAAATTGGTGAGAATGCCACGGATAAAGTTATTCCGCAGATAAGAGAATTATTAAAATAGGATGAAATATCGATTATATACAACTTCGCAAAAGGCTTGGGACGGAATGTTTAAAGCCATGACCAAGGCAGAGAAGTCAATTTACATTGAGATGTATATTTTTTTGGATGATACGCAAGCGACTCATAACTTTCTTGGTTTATTAAAAGAAAAGGCGAAAGCTGGGCTTGAAGTGGTTGTCATCGCCGATGCTTATGGAAGTTCTTCTCTACGAGGAGGGGCAGTTGATGAATTAAAAGCGTCTGGAGTTGAATTTATTTTTTTTAGTCATTGGTTTAGGCATACGCACCGTAAATTTTTAATAGTCGATAATAAGGTTGCTTTTATTGGCGGTGTAAATATTAAAGAGAAAATTCGCCATTGGCATGATTTACAAATAAAAGTAGAGGGAAAGATTGTTTTGCCAATGTTAAAATCATTCGCCTATGCTTACCAAATAATGGGCGGCAAAAAAGAATCAATTTTAAAATATAGTCGTCTGCCACTTGTTAAAAAAATTAAATCATGGATAACGGATAGCATCGTTGGGACTAATCGTCTTTATAATTTAAATAATTATTATAAAGAAAGGATTAGCGCGGCTAAAACTTCTATTAAAATAGTTACCCCTTATTTATTGCCGCCGCGTTGGCTACTCGCGATTTTAGATGATGCTTGCCGCCGAGGCGTTAAAGTTGAAATTTTAATTCCCAATGATACCGATATTAAGCCGCTGAATAAAATTAATTACTTAAATGCTTGCCGGATGGCGGCTTATGGAGTCGAGTTTTATTTAATACCAATGATGAATCACGCTAAGATTATGCTGATTGACGATGAAGAAGGCTTAATCGGTTCGCAGAATATGGATGTTTTATCTTTTAATTTAAATATGGAGGCTGGTGTATTTTTTCGTCAGAAAAATCTAGTTAATGATTTAAAAAATATTTTTGAACACTGGCGAAATGAGTCAATTTATTTTAATGCGACTGGAAAAAAGATTAAATTGATTGATAAAATGTTAATTGCAATCTTCAAAATATTTTATCCAATCTTCTAAATCAGATAATTAATTATTCTTAATGAGGCCGGATTAATCCGGTCTTGTGTTTTTAGAGATATTCGGCTATAATAAACCTAATTAATTTTTAAATTTGAATCACCATGCTTGGAAATTTTATTAAGATTAAAGGCGCGAGGACAAATAATTTGAAAAATATTGATTTAGACATTCCCCGCGACAAATTGGTCGTTATAACTGGCTTGTCTGGATCAGGGAAATCTTCACTAGCATTCGACACTGTTTATGCTGAAGGACAACGACGTTACGTTGAATCCCTATCTTCTTACGCTCGTCAATTCGTGGGCTTAATGGATAAGCCGGATGTCGATTTGATTGAAGGTTTATCACCAGCGATTTCAATTGATCAGCGAACGGTTGGCCATAACCCTCGTTCAACTGTTGGAACGATTACTGAAGTTTATGATTATTTAAGATTATTATATTCAAAATGTGGTCAGCCCTATTGCCCTCACTGTGATATTAAATTAAAAAAGGAATCTGAAGAAAAAAAGACATTAAAAAAGATTCGTGGCCGGGAGATTAAATCGTCAAAGTTAGAAAGATTTTTCAGCTGTCCAGATTGCGGGTATCGTCGGGCTGAGCTTGAGCCTCGTGATTTTTCGTTTAATTCGGGTCATGGCGCCTGTTCAACTTGCGGCGGGTTGGGTACAAAAGCGGAAATTGATCCGGAATTAGTTTTTAATTCTAACTTGAGTATATTAGAGGGCGCAATTAAACCATTGTCGCACGCCAATTTAAATGGCAATGGATTATTTTTAGAACTCAGTGAATTAGCCTCAAGACATAATTTTAGTCTCCGACCGGCGATCAAAGAATTAAAACCGGAAGAAAAAAAATTAATTTTAAATGGTGATAGCGAGTTCCCTGGTTTATTAAAGAATTTAGAAGAAAAATATAATGAAACAAAGTCTAATTTTGTAAAACAAGAAATTGAAAAAGTTATGCGCGTCTCTCTTTGTCCTACTTGCCGGGGAGCAAGATTAAAAGCGGAGATATTAGCTGTAAAATTAGACAAGCTTTCAATTTTTGAAATAACTAACAAGAGTATAAAGGAATTACGACTAGTTCTTAATAATTGGTTTAAAGGTGGTCTGACTTTAAATGGGAATACAAAAATTGTTGAACCAATTGTAAAGGAGATGCTTAAGAATTTGGAACTTTTGTCCAACGTCGGTTTGGATTATTTAACTCTAAGTCGTTCGGCGGCAACTTTAAGCGGAGGGGAAGCGCAAAGAATAAGATTAGCTTCGCAAGTGGGCTCAACTTTAAGTGGTGTGCTTTATGTTTTAGATGAACCCTCAATCGGCTTACACCAAAGAGATAATGATAAACTAATTACTACACTAAAAAATTTAAGAGATAACGGTAATACGGTCATCGTAGTTGAGCATGATGCTTCAACCATGATGGCGGCTGATTGGTTAATTGATATAGGACCGGGAGCTGGTGAATACGGCGGGAATGTTTTATTTACTGGTATCCCCGAAGATATTAAAAATTGCCCTGATTCTTTAACGGGCGCATATTTGTCAGGAAAAAAAGAGATTAAAATTCCAAAAGTTTTTCGTAGTGGAAGTGGTAACTCGATTAAAATTTTAGGAGCCACTGAACATAATTTAAAAAATATTGATGTTGAGATTCCTTTAGGAAAGCTAGTTGCTATTACGGGCGTGTCTGGATCGGGTAAGTCAACTTTAATGAGTGATATATTAGCCAACGCCTTAACTCGAAAATTTTATCGCGCTAAAATTGAACCAGGTGCTCACAAAGAACTGACCGGTTTAGAATTTATTGATAAAGTAATTGATATTGACCAATCGCCGATTGGACGCACGCCGCGTTCAAATCCAGCGACTTATACAGGACTGTTTACTTATATCCGTGACTTATTTGCCGAACTACCAGAAGCACGGGTTAAAGGCTTAAGCGCTGGTCATTTTTCTTTTAATGTTCCGGGTGGAAGATGCGAGAACTGCGCCGGTGATGGCGTTATTAAAGTAGAAATGCAGTTTTTGTCTGACGTCTATTTGACTTGTGATGTTTGCGGCGGAAAAAAGTTCAAATCTAAGATTTTAGAAGTTTTGTATCAAGGAAAAAATATTTTTGAAATTTTAGAAATGACAGTTTCTGAAGCCAGAGAATTTTTTAAGAACCATAGCGCCATCAGTCAAAAGTTAAAAACTTTAGATGAGGTTGGTCTTGGCTATATTAAGCTTGGCCAAAGCGCGACTACCTTTTCCGGCGGAGAAGCGCAAAGAATAAAATTAGCGACAGAATTATCACGTCGTGCAACTGGAAAGACTTTGTATATTCTCGATGAGCCGACAACTGGTTTGCATTTCGCCGACATTGATCGCTTACTTAAAGTTTTAAATATGTTAGTTGATCAAGGTAATACAGTTTTAATTATTGAACATAATTTAGATGTTATAAAATCGGTTGATTGGATAATTGATTTGGGCCCAGATGGTGGTGAAGCGGGGGGCACTTTAGTAGCCGCTGGGACTCCACCGGACGTTGCTCTTGTTGCTAAAAGTTTTACTGGTCAATATTTAAAAAAACTTTTATAAATTAAAAAATCCTTGACGTGATTCAAGGATTTTTTGTATTTGTGCAATAGGTATACTATAAATCGGCCAGTATTTTTAAACTTAAATTTTTAGCTTCTACATCTAAGATGGCAAAAGTTGCTGATGTAAAAATACCGCCGAGGGTCCCTGGATTAACTATTAAAGTTGAGCCTTTTTTTTCAAGCCAAGGTTTGTGAGTATGTCCGTAGAAAATGAAATCAAGTTCAAGCGGAGATAGTTCTTGAATTTTTTTTATTTTTTCTGGCTCATGGCAAAAACCGATATTAACCCCATTAAATTCATTAATCGCTATTTCGCCGTAATAATTTATATTTTTAAATTTAGCGAGTTCGGCTTCTTTGTAGATTTCGGCATTACCAGCGACAACAAAAATCTCGCCCGAAAAGTTTTGGGCGAGATAGGAAACTGTTTCTAAATTGGTAATGTCACCGCAGCAAATAAGACTGTTTATTTTAGATTGCTGGCACCAACTTAAACATTTTTCTAAATTGGCTAAATTATCATGAATGTCGGAAATAATAGCTATTAGCATATTTATTTTTTTCCGCGAAGTTTTATTTCGTAAGTCATCTGTTCAAGTTTTCGAAGATGTCCGCGTGATTGGTCATATTTAGTTCGCAGATATCCGGTCATATCGAAATCAATTAATTGACCCATAATATCTTCCGCTATTTTTTTTATTTTAGCTACTTCGGAAAATTTTCCTGAGGCTGCTTGGTTAGTAGCGTAGCGAACTAACTCACCGATCATATCACAGATGCCGCCCAGATATGATTCGTAGTCTAGGGATAAATCAGCTGTCGCTTCGATTTTTTTATTTTTAATGGCCAGATATAAAGTCTTTCCTTCTAAATATTCTTCAGCGGCGGCTTTATAAGCCCCCTCTCGGTGAAGTCGTTCAAAACCAAAACGAGTTTCTAGATTTTTTAAGGCCGTTTCAATTTCTTTAATTTTTAAGTCTGCTAATTTAAAATCAAATCTCTGTAAAGCAAAAATTGTTTTTTTCGCTTCAAATAATATATTATTGGCGGCGCTAATAATTTGGCGACGCTCTGACTCGTTAGCGCGATAATCAGATTTTAATTTTTCAAGAAATTTTTCGTTAATCATAATATTATTTTAAATCACTCTAAAGACTTCCTCGATACTAGTTTCGCCGGCGAGCGCTTTTAGAACGCCGTCTTGAATCATAGTAACCGTCCCATTTTTTATGGCGGCCTGTTCGATGTCATAATCAGTGGCGTCAACTTTTTGAATTAATTTTTGAATTTCTGGGGTCATGGTTATTGTCTCGTATAAGCCGAGACGGCCCTTGTAGCCAATTTGTCCACATTTTTCACAACCAACGCCATGATAAAATATTAATTTTTCTGGAATTTTTATTTCTGCGTTATTAATTTGGCCAAGAACTTCTTGAACTTTTTTAAGATCTTCAGGACTGAGTTCGATAACTTCTTTGCAATAAGGACAAAGGCGGCGAACGAGTCGTTGTCCAATAGTAAATTCAATTGCGTTAGCCAATGTTTGTCGATCAAGACCTAGCCCGGCAAATCGAGAAATAGCCCCGGCGGCGCTATTTGCATGAATAGTTGATAAAACTAAATGGCCAGTTAAAGATGCTTCCATTGAAATTTTAGCTGTTTCATTATCACGGATTTCGCCAATCATCATTATGTTCGGATTTTGACGGAGCAATGATCGCATCGCTGAGGCAAAAGTGTAACCACGTTCTTCATCAATTTGGGTTTGCATTACACCGGCGAGTTGATATTCAATCGGATCTTCAACTGTAATAATTTTGACATCCGGTTTATTTAATTTATTTAAAATACTATAAAGAGTTGTTGTTTTACCGCTGCCGGTCGGGCCTGTCGTGATTATAATGCCGCGCGTTTTTTTCATTGCTAGTTGAAGCGAATTAAATGCAACGGAAGTAATTCCTAGTTTATCCATATCTAAATTAACAGCGTTAGTAGCCAGTAGACGAATAACAATTGTTTCGCCATAGCCACCAGCGATAATTGATAAACGGCAATCAAGTTTTCGATCAGGAAGATAGACACTAAAACGACCATCAAAAGTTGCCCTTTTGATATTAGTAGCCGTCCCCGCGAGAATTTTTATTTCCGAAAGAAGAGGCAAATAACTTGTTTTTGGCAACTTTAAAATATCGTGGAGTACGCCATCAATACGGAAGCGGATACTAACATCCTTTTCGGTTGGTTCAATATGAATATCGCCGGCATCGCTAACTACCGCCAGTGCCATCACAAGATTTATTAATTCAGAAGTCGGAATTTCCTTAACGCGAGCGGCAATTAGCTCAATATTTTGGCCTAATTCTTGCGCGTTTTTATATTCTTCTGCTTTAATTTTTACACCCCGGCCGATTGTCTGTGATATAACAATGTCGTAAAGTTCATCTATATAATCAAAATTTCCAACCACACGATAAACCTCATCAAGGGAAGTAATGCCTTCGATCGCTTTTAAAACGCCATCTTGAAGCATGGTAATCATTCCATTTTCAATTGCTTGTTGCAGAATTTTAAATGAGGGCGCGCTATCGATTGTTAATTGTTTGATATTATCATTCATCGTAAAGACTTCGTATATGCCGAGACGTCCTTTATAACCAATAAAATTACAATTTTCACAACCGGCGCCAGCTTTATAAATTTTGGGTAAATTTTCCGGTATATTTAAGCCAGCCTTTGGAGAAACAACCGCTAAAATTTTATTTACTTGTTCAGTTTCGTCCTCATTTAATTCATGAGGTACACGGCAAATAGGGCAAAGTTTTCTAATTAGACGTTGACCGATAACAGCATTAATAGAAGGCACTAAAAAGTATGGTTTAACGCCAATATCAATTAAACGCGGAATAACTCCGGCGGCATCATTGGTGTGAAGAGTTGATAAAACTAGATGACCCGTCAGAGAGGCTTGAACAGAAATCTCTGCTGTTTCTAAATCACGGATTTCCCCGACCATGACAATATTTGGATCTTGACGCAAAACAGAACGCAAGCCGTCAGAGAAAGAATAACCCTTCTTAGTCTCGACTTGGCTTTGATTTACGCCTTTTAATTGGTATTCAATTGGATCTTCAAGTGTAATTATTTTAGTTCCTGGTAAATTTAAACGATTAATAATTGAATATAGGGTAGTTGTTTTGCCACTTCCAGTTGGACCAGTAGTTAAAATTAAACCATTAGGTTTTGCAATTTCACGATTTAAAATCGGCATTATTTCTGGTCGAACACCAAGAGCTTCTAATTCCATCGTGGCATCTGAAGAATCAAGCAAGCGCATAACTACGCTTTCACCATAAGCGGTTGGTAAAAATGAAGAACGAACATCGATTTTTTTATTTTTTAAATAAATAGTATATCGTCCATCCTGAGGTTTATTTTCGATATTAATTTTTACACGAGAAAGTATTTTTAAGCGAGAGATTATTTTTTTCCATTTATCCCGATTAACAATAGCCGCTTCCTGTAAAACACCATCAATTCTGATTCTAATTGCTACACCATTTTCTTCCGCCTCAATATGAATATCGCTCGCTCCGACTTTTAGAGCAGTCGCGAGCATTAAGGTAATAACGTCACTAATATTTACTTCGTTAATTTTATCGTTGAGATTTTTATAAGTTAATATGTCTTTTTTAAATTTTTCTAAACTCTCTTCACTAATTTCAACGCCACTTTCATAACGTTTTATTTTTGGGATACTTCGGTAAGCTTCAAGCGCATACTTAAAACTGTCTTTTGATACGAGATAAAGTCGGCCCTCAGCAAAATATTGTTCGCAGAGAGTTGCTAACTCGGCTTGTACGGCGGCACTCGGTTCTAAACATCCCAAGCGGATATTTTTTCCATCATAAAAAAAGCAGATGACATTCAATTCACGGGCCCTCTCTTCTTGCAACAAGACTAGAGCCTCGGGGCTAATAGGAAAGCCAAAAAGATTAACATAAGGCAGGCCCAAGGACTTTGCCTGGTTTTCAGTTTGTTTTTCACTTTCTTTTAATTTAATTTCGCTTTGCTTTTTAGCAAAACGACCGGTGACACTTTCTTCGTCATCGGTCGGATTAATTAAATTTTCAATTGAAGCTAGGTCGCCCATATTTTATTTTTTTTGGAATATTCTTTCTAGTTTGGCGCGCACTTTATTTTCTTTAAGTTTTAAATAAAGACTGGTCCAAGTTGTAATTTGAAAGGTTGTAAATAGGGAGCCGAATAAGGCAGCAACAACAATGGCCAGAAAAATCATTAAGAATATTAGCCAGGTTATCGAGAAGACAATTCCAAACCAGAGCAGTGGCAGAAAGAGAATAGAGATGCTTATAATTATTATTAGACTTGAGAAGAAACTTATTACAAAAAGAACAATCGCAATCTCAAGGCTGATTAGCCAATTATTTTTAAATAAATTCCAGGCTGCATCTAGGGATTTGGTGATTGATTTATTTTCAAGAACTCGGCAAGAAATGGCATATTTTACAATTAAAGAAAGGGAGACGGCGACGGGAACGAGAATGACGAAGAGGATGATATAAGCAACGACGAAAGAATAGTTATCACTTAGAACCATAAACAATAGGGGAAGACTGATAATAAAGAAGCTGAAGCTGATTAAGATTTTGATTAAAATATTTAAGCTTAAAACAGACCAAAAGTGCTGGCTGCCAGTTGTTAGGCCATCGCGAATGCTAGCTAGATTTATTTTTTTCTTCGGAATTATGATTTTTTTTACGCTATCTATTAAGGCTGCTTGAGAGGAAATAGCCAACCAAATAAAAACTGAAATTAAAGTTAATGTTAAAAGAAGAATAGTTAGAGTATTTATAATAACAATGAAATTTTGGTTAATTAAATCTGCTAGACCAAGCCAAGTATTGTGAAGTAGGTCGCGCATGGCGAGGAGGCCATTTAAATTTTGATAAGAACCGTCAATCATACCCTGAGTCATGCCTTGAGTTAAGAATTGATATTCTAGTGAGCCCCCAGCAACTGCCAGAGAGGCAAAAAGGCCAAAAAACCAGAGATACTTATTATTCCAACTGATACTCCAAGCTTGTTTTAAAATTGATCGATAAGAGAACATATTTGTTTAAAATTAATTGAAAAACTTAAAAAAGTCTGATATTATTATAACATAATTCAATAATAAATACCAAATAATTCTGCCATTCAAGTGGGGCGGTTAACGAAAATTATTATGTTAAGTGTTCTCGATAATTTAAAACAACAAATTTCTAAAGAATTAAAACTAAAAGAGGCGAATTTTTCTTATCCGCCGAACAGTAATTTAGGTGACTTGAGCCTGGCTTGCTTTGATTTGGCTAAAAATCAGAAAAAGAATCCGGCTGAATTAGCGATTGAATTGGCGGCCAGTTTGGGGATTAAAAAAAGTTTAAAGAAATATTTTAGAGAGATAAAGGCGGTTGGGCCATATTTGAATTTTTTTATTAACTCCGAATATCTAGCAAGTGGTGTCATAAGTAGTATCAAAAGAGCGAAAAATAGATATGGGAGCAATGAAATTGGCAGGGGACGTAAAATAATGATTGAATATTCAAACGGCAACACCCATAAAGCATATCATGTCGGCCATCTACGAAATATCGCTTATGGGGACTCGGTGACCAATTTACTCAGTGCCTCTGGATACAATTCTATTCCCGTCTCTTATATCAATGACTTTGGTATCCATGTCGCCAAAACTTTGTGGAACTGGCAGCGAAATAAGAAATACGCCGCTAGCACGGAAGATAAAGGTTATCTTTTGGGTAAGTGCTACAGTGACGCATCACAAATATTAAAAGATCAGCCTGAATATAAAGAGGAAGTTGTTAAAATAATGAAGGCGATTGAAAGTCGAGAGGGTGAATCCTATACTCTCTGGCAAGAAACACGTGATTGGAGTATTAAATATTTTGACTCTATTTACTCTGAGCTAGGGATAAAATTTGACCATATTTTTTATGAGAGTGAGTTTATTGCGGCGGGATTAAAATTAGTTGCTGATTTGATTAAATCAGGACATTTAGTAAAAAGCGAGGGGGCGATTATTGCTAATCTTGAAGAATATAAGCTCGGAGTTTTACCAGTGATAAGAACTGATGGCACAGCTCTATATCCGGTAGGAGACTTGGCTCTCGCACAAGAAAAATTTAATAAGTATCATGTTGATGAGTCAATTTACATTGTTGATATTCGTCAAAGTTTATACTTTCAACAACTTGCAAAAATATTCGAATTGATTGGTTATCAGCAAAAAATAAAGCATTTATCATATGACTTTGTTACTCTGCCCGAGGGAATGATGTCGTCACGAAGCGGTAATATTATAATTTATGAAGAATTAAAAACAAAAATTTTAGAAAAATTGATTATTGAGACTAAAAAACGTCATGATGATTGGACAAATGATCGGATTCGTCAGGTAGCCTGGAATCTAACTGTTTCAACGATTAAGTTTGAAATGCTCAAAGTTAGCGCGGATAAGATTATTACCTTTAATTTCGAAGATGCCCTCCGATTTGACGGCTATACTGCTATTTATCTACAATATGGTTACGCTCGTTTAAAGAGCATTGTTCGCAGGGAAACTTTTAGTTTATTTTCGTCGCGAGTTAACTTCAATGAACTTCGAGAAATTAAAGAGAAAGAACTTTTGATTAAAATTGCTCGCTATCCAGAACTGATTAAATTGGCTGGCGAGAAATATAATCCGAGTGAAGTGGCCAAATATTTATTTGAACTCGTTCAATTATTTAACGATTATTACCACGGTGTAAATATTTTAAAGGCTGAACCGAAGTTACGACGAGCGCGCTTAGCTTTAATTAAAGTAGTCGCTCAAGTTTTAAATAATGGTTTTAATATTTTGGGGCTAAAAGTAGTTGAGGAAATGTAAATTAAATGTTTTAATGCTTGCTAAGAAATATTATGAATAAAAATATGAAAAAAAATGAAGCCGATAATTCGCTAGAAAAAATAGTCTCACTTTGTAAACGACGTGGCTTTGTTTTTCCGTCATCAGAAATTTATGATGGTTTTACGGCCGTGTATGATTTTGGTCCTTATGGCGTTGAACTAGCCAACAATATAAAAAAAGAATGGTGGCGTTCAATGACGCAACTGCGTGATGACGTTGTTGGTCTTGATAGCGCAATTTTTATGAGTCCAAAAATTTGGGAGGCTTCGGGACACGTTAAGGGGTTTTCTGATCCGCTAACCGAATGTAAAAAATGCCATAGTCGTTTGCGTCTAGATAGTTTGCTTGAAGATGCCGGAATTTTCGCGGATGAAAAAATGAGCGAAGATGAAATTAATAAAATATTTACCGATAATAAAGATAAAATAAAATGTCCGACCTGTGGCGCCACGGATTTTACTCCTGGTAAAAAATTTAATTTACTAGTGCAATCAAATTTAGGAAATTTTACGAGTGATTGGACTAAGGACCCAACTTATCTGCGTGGTGAAACTTGTCAGGGAATTTATGTTAATTATAAAAACGTTCTTGATTCTACAAGAGTGAAAATTCCGTTTGGCATCGCGCAAATTGGCAAAACGTTCCGAAATGAAATTACCGCCCGTCAATTTATTTTTCGTACTCGCGAATTTGAGCAAATGGAAATGCAGTATTTCGTTAAGCCTGAGGACATGATGAAGTATTATAACGAGTGGAAGGAAATTAGATGGCAGTTTTATTTAGACCTCGGTATTAAGGCGGAGAATTTGAAATGGCATAAGCACGAGAATTTAGTTTTCTATGCTAAAGAGGCTTATGATATTGAATATAAATTTCCTTTCGGGTTTAAAGAACTTGAAGGTGTTCATGCTCGCGGTGACTATGATCTAAGTGTTCATAGTAAAGCGTCGGGAAAAGATCTAAATTATCTTGATCCAATAACTAATGAAAAGTTTACGCCAAATGTAGTTGAAACTTCCGCCGGTGTCGGGCGAACTTTTCTGGCGATTTTAACGGAATGTTATAAAGAGGAGGTACTTGAGGGCGAAACGAGAATTGTTTTAGCTTTCCCGCCTCGCTTAGCGCCAATTAAAATTGCGGTTTTTCCATTATTAAAAAACAAAGCAGAGTTAATAAAGAAAGCGCGTGAAGTTTATGACGTCTTGAAACAAAACTGGCGCTGTGAATTTGATGATAACGGAAATATTGGTAAACGTTATCGCCGGCAGGATGAAATTGGTACGCCCTATTGCTTAACTATTGATTTTGAAAGTTTAGAAAACAATGAAGTGACTGTGCGTGATCGCGATACAATGACTCAGATAAGAATTAAAATATCGGAACTCGAAAAATTTTTTCGCGAAAAGTTTTAAGGGCGCGAGAAAAAATAATAAAGAAAAAAATAAAAAAACCTTCAGCTCGGAATCGCTGGAGGATTTTTTTTGAGAAAATTAATTTATTTGCAAAAAAATTTGCGAAAAGTATTGCTAGATAAATATATAAGTTGTATAATATAAGTAAGCAATGAAAAAATAATTAAAAAAATTTTTTCAAAACAAAAAATTAATTAAATAAGGAAGGGGGTGAGATTATGAAAAAGAAAACTGCAAAAAAAGTTGTAAAAAAAGTTGCAAAAAAACCAGCTAAAAAGGTTGTAAAGAAGGCTGTAAAAAAAGTTGCAAAAAAAGTTGCAAAAAAACCAGCTAAGAAGGCTGTAAAAAAAGTTGTAAAAAAGAAAAAATAAATAAATTCAATAAAATTTATTAATTATTTTTAATAGGTTTTGTTAATTTAAAAATTATACAAAAAACGGTCTGCGGAATCAGAGCGTTTTTTGTATTCAAAAAAAATCAAAAGAAAAGGACCATCTGCATTTGCAAATGGTCCTGAGTGAGACGAGTTTATTTTTTGTTTACTTATACTTAATTTGATAAAAGTTTAGCCTTAAGTATTTAGGCTTCAGCTTTTTCGGCAGCAAATTCAGCCGTCATGGATTCTTTCGGGGTGAATATCACCTCGGTTTTGGTCTTAGTGGCCAGAATCATTTGTGGACGAATTTTTTCAAACTTTACACATAGATTTGAATCCGGAACGGCAGCTTCAGTTTCGGCACCAGTGACTTTTGTTCCGATGCGCAAAATGTTGCTGACTTCAACTGGCTCTTTGGGAAAAATTTGGTGAATATCTACAATCACCATTTTTCCTTCAGTGAGCAGATCAGTTTTGATCTTTATTGTTACGCTGGCCAGAATTGTTTGACCCTGAAATGAAGATTTGGCATAAAAGTGCCTGACTACTCTGGGTTTTAAGCTGCCATTAGCACCTGCCATAGGAAGATCGTTGATAAAATAGTGGGCCTCAACATTTAGCCCGACAAGACTTTCCATTGTCCAATCAGAAAAAACTAATAAATTGTGATCTGGTACGGATTTCATCTCTTTAGCTGTCGGTTTTGGTAAATTAATCCGGACATATTTCTCGGAGGCCACTGTTTCGAAGATAGAAGCTACAAATTTTCTTGCTAGCTCTTCTTTTATTACAGGCTCGCTGTCAGTTCCTTTTAATTCTGGTTCCTCATTTTTTTTTGAGGTTTTTTTAGCCATGCTTGCAATGACTTTGTCGTAGTGTTTGGCAGCTTTTATGCCGATTTTAATTCTGCGGGTAATTTCTTCTGGTTCTAATCTGATTTCGCTCATGGTTTGTTTGTTTTTTGGTTTGTTTTTCGTTTATATATTTATTTTAAAGTTCTACGATTTATTACTATATCATATTTTGATATATATGTCAAGCACTTTAGATTTTCTTCATATATATAATTGTATAATTAAGTAGTCTAATAATTGGCTAATTTTAGTAAAATATGATAAATAGAAAAAATAATTGTTTTTTCGCTGTTATTACTGTTTTTATTTTGCTGGCCGCACTTATATATTATGTTGCTTACTTTGCTCAAGACTTACCCGAAATAGACTTTTTAGATATCGGTCAGGGCGACGCTTCTTTAATAAAATTACCTAATAATAAAGTAATTTTAATCGATGGTGGACCTAATAATTTAGTTTTAAAAAGACTCGGTGAAAATTTACCGTTTTATCAGCGAAAAATCGATTTAATAATTTTAAGTCATTTTCACGATGACCACCTAATAGGACTGATTGAAATTATAAAACGCTACAAAATTGGGACTGTTGTCTATTTACAGAGTGATGTTCATTCTCAGCTTTTAAGCTTATTTATAAAACTTGCTCAGGAGAAAAACATCAAAGTTATTGCCCTAGAGAATCGGGCCACAATAAATTATTTGCCCAGCTGCGCTTTAGAGATGATAAATCCATTCATTTTCGGAATTGGCAAGGATGATAATAACTCGATAGTTACAAGACTTACCTGCACTACTTTATCGGCGCTATTTTCGGGCGATAATAATTTTAAAGTTGAAGAAGCCTTGCTCCAAACTGGGGAAAATTGGCATTTTAAAATATTTAAAGCCTCGCATCATGGCTCTAAAACCGCTAATAGTGAAAACTTTTTAAAGGCAGTTAATCCCTCGATGACCGTCATTTCAGTTGGCGCGGTTAATCGTTTTGGGCACCCGAGCCAAGAAATACTTGATCGTCTAGAATCTCTGGGCCTTCTAGTCAAGAGAACGGACCTAGACGGAACTGTTAAAATTAAGGGCGCGCAGTAGAATTAATATATAAATAATTGTATAATTTAATATATATAATAATATTTATGATTGATATTAAAACTCAAAATAAAAAAAATGTCTCACTTAGTCGCGCCCTACAAGAAATTGATATAATTTATTCTGTAACTGTTCGAAAATTAGAAAAACTCCATCAGCAGAAAATGAAACTTATTAAATATTATGGTGAAACTGGTCGTCAAGCTGAGATTACTAAAATTCGTAAAAGTTTAAAAGATATATAATTATATGAGAAAACAAAATCTTCTTGATTTACCTGAGGAAAAAGTTATAAAACTCAATACTTTGCAAATTAAAAAATGGGAAGCTGATATTAATAGTGCTAAAAGTAAGGATAAACAAAATGAATTGCGAAGAGAATTTAAAAAGCTGTATGGTACTGCGTATAGTAAAAATTTAGTTGCTGAGATTATCGCTAAAGACAATCCACTTGTCGCAGAGCCACTTAGTCCAGAAAATAAAGCTGTCTTAAGCCCAGAAAAGTCAGATATTATAAATCCAGAAAACGAAGATGAAATAGTTGGACTGCAAGTGCAACAAGCAATTATTAGTCTTGATGATATTTCTGCAGGATTAAAAGAAATTGAGGACGAAGAAGCGGCTAGTATTGCCGCTAATTTAGAGTTAACTAAGGCCGCTAGTCTGATCGATACTGAAAAAGATAAAACACTCAGCGTTGCAAAAGATAGTTTAAACGCCGTCGCTGACTTTGATTTTGAAAGCTTAAGTGAAGAAAAAAAAATTGAAATAGCCGCTATTGAAAAAGACATGGCAAAAGCAACTCAGATAATTACTGATGAGAAAAATAAACTCAATAAACCGAATTTAAGTCCCGATGAAGAAAAAAAAATATATCAGAAGATTGATGATATGGTAGAGTATCAGGTCTACGCTTTTAATAAAGTAAATCAAATTAAGGGAATCAAAATGCCAGAGCTAGAAGTTGCCTCAGAACCTATTTCAGAGCCAACTCCCGGGCCAACACCAGAGCCAACTCCAGAACCAACTCCAGAACCAATTCCGACTCCAGAGCCATCACCAAAAGTTGAGAAAAATAAACTCGAGAAAGAATTTTCTGATTACGCGAAAAAGATGGGCATTAAAGAGGAGCAATTGGCCGCTCATCCAGAGTTTATGGAACTAAATACGGTTCAAAAGCAATATATTTTAGAAACGCTTAATCGCACCGCGCTCAATCGAGTTAAAGTTGAGGGAAATAAAAATTATCTCGAGGAAAAAGCTTCAAAAAAATGGTACGAGCTCGGCTACGCTTTTAATCAGAAATTTCATAAAGGAAAACATGAAATTAATGTGGCTAAAAATATTCACGAGCAAGGACTCGCGGGATACGGGGAAACAGAATTTAATTGGTTGGTGGAAACTTTTAAAAATGGACCGGAAATTATTATAAATCCAGATAATAACGAAGTTGAAGTAAAATATTTGCATGATGAAGAAGCGGATGATAAACAGAAAGAATTATTTGCCGACTATAATAAAAATGCTTTATTATACACAACTAGTTCGGATGCCTATATAAAACAGGAAAAATTGCTCGATAAGTTAGCCGATACTAGGTCAAAAATTCTCCAATCAGCACCAGATAGTGGCAGTAGTTTAATGCTAACTAGAAAATTATTAGAAGCGGAAAAATATATTGAGTTTAGTCGTTTAAGCAAATCGAATCAGCAGACCAATGAAATAATGTTTAAACTGATTGATAGCTCAACCGGTGGTTTAAGTAAATTTGCGAAATTAATGGGCTCACATTCAGATAAAGCGGGATACGCAGCCCTGGGTGCGACTGGGCGTATTCTTCTGCGTAGCGAAGTTGCTCAAGGCTTGGCCGGAAAAGCCTTTTCATACGCTGCTGGTCCTTTAGTGGCCGCAGCGATTGGCGGTTTAAGAGCAAATAATCGGGCAATGGCTGGGCTTAAAGAAAAGAATCAATTAGCTGAATTGGGGGTTGAAGATGAAGGCGAGATGGCCAAGACGTATAATTTGGCGGTTGGCCAAAAAGATAAAGAAGGAAAAATAGTTAATGTTGGCTTGGCTGATAAATTGGATGCCCTAACAGAAAGAATTAATTTGTTAGCAAATAATTATTATAATACCAGTGGAGAGACAAGAGAAAATATCGGTAAAAAAATAGCTGAGTTACAAGATTCTTTATATAATCGGGTAAAATATACTACGGGGAGAATGAATGATAAGTTAATTTCGTATGGAGATCCGGAGGAAATGGTAATGAATCGCTATAAATTACTTAGTTCGCTAATTAATGCGCAAACGGAAATTTCTGACAGAAGGGGCTTAATTAGTGATAGAACTAATTTTGAGTATGTATCGAAAGGAGATAAAAAATTAACTCGCTCGAATGGTCGCAAATTAAGTGAATATCAAGAAGAAGTATCGTATGAAAAAATAAAAGGTTTAAGCGTTGCTGATCGTCTAGCGAGTTTTCTTGATTATAATGAAGCTAAACGAAGTAGTGCTGAGTTTAAATATTTATTGAAAGAAACTGGAAAAGGAGCAGTAATGGGTGCAAGTTTTGCATTTGGCGCGGCTTGGGTAATGGAACATACGGGGATGGGAGAGGCGCTTAATCAGGGGATGAGGCATTTGCTACATGAGTTTTCTTCCACAAAAATAGGTGGTCAAGTAAATTCAGTTATCGATAATATTAGAGAAGCTCTGCCTGGCTCAAATAAAAATGTAAATGCGGATATAGTTGCGGCCAAAATAGCTTCACAGAATATTTCGGAAAATTCTTCTACTCCAGAGACGCCAGTAAGTGGCGAAGCTACACAAGAAATACCAGTGACGGTAAAAGTAGCTCCAGTTAAAACAGTTGAATTTTCAGATAAAATTTCTAATGAAAATCTAGGGGGTAAACACGATTCTGTTTGGCGCTCAACGAGAGAGATATTTAAAAATCATGCAACTGAACTAGGTTTTAAGGGTGACATAAATAATTCAGCCGAAGTAAGCCAGTGGGCGGAAACGCAAACTGGAACCACACTGCATAATAGTGGCGAATTCACGAATAAAGTTTTTGAAGGTAATCAAGTTACTCTTGAAAAAGATGTTCAAGGAAACTTTATGGTTAAGGTTGGAGCTGGTGATGGACCAGAGCCGGGCTTTTCCGATCAATCAGTAGTAGAAGCGCAAGTTAAATCGCAGATTGAAGTTCAATCTCGTACTCCAGGCCAACCTTTAGGTTCTTCAATTGATAAAACAATCCCTTCTTCTCAGGGACAAAGTCCATTTGAGACTAAAGCTAGTGTTCCGGATGAAATAAAGCCGGACATGAGCAGTAAGCTGATTATAAAAGAAATTAGCGCAAAAACATTTATTGAGGATTCGGCCACGAGAAATGGCTTTAATTTAAATGCTGAAAGTATAAGCGGGGATGGGACCGCGACAAATATTGAGCTTGGGGGCCACTCCTTGAAAGTCGATTTTATAAATAATCAATTTTCTTATGATTGGAATGGAGAAAACCATGCTTTTAAATTTGAACCTGGCAGTGCCGCCAAAACTAATATGGAAACATTCTTAGCTCAGCGAAGTGAATTAGAAAAAATAGTAGAGACAATTCAAGATCGTTTAGTAAGTGGTAAGGTGAGAAGTTTTCATGCGCTTGAGAATTCGCTTAAAGAAATAAACGGAGGCAATAAATTACCCGAAACAGCTACAAATATTTGGCAAGAAAGATTTCA
>JBBSAU010000005.1:0-19068 GCA_038251925.1 Patescibacteria group bacterium
AGCAATTAGCCATAATTAATCTTTTAATCATTCTTCTTGCTCTTCTGGCTGAAGACTTTAATATTTCTTCAGCACTAGCTTTTGGTTTATCGCCCTGCCAGGCCTTTTCTTCTTCAGTTTTAATATGTCTGCCCCTTCTTACTAGATTAATATCTCGGCCAAACTGATATATCTCTAAAAGAGAGCCTGATTTGACTAGTTTACGGTTTGATAAGTATTTATTGTCAGTATCCATATATTTCTATTTCTAATTAGAAGTTCTTTTAACAAGGATAACTTTTTTCTTTTCGGCTCCCCCAAGGGGATGCCGCCGAAAAGAAAAAAAAGAGTTAATCCTTTGAAGAAAGAGAATCAAATAAATTAACCAACGATTTCAAAAAAGATTCAGCTTCATCTGCTGTTATTTCTCGCCCATATAATCCGCTAAAGTATTCTTGGGCTTCTGGTATCAGTTGGTCGTCATATTTAGTCATGAGTTCAGCATAACAAAAAGGCCTTGTACCATCTTGTGTACAAGGCCTTAGGCTTTATTTGTTGTTTTTACAGGTATTTTTGATTAACTTTGCACCAACCCGTCTTTCCGGTCGTGTATGTTATGAAGTCATTAATTTTATTGTCGGTGGCTTTGGCTATTTTTTGATTCAAGTTATCACAGGCATTACGGAATCTTTGCCAGTTGCCGTTATAGTCTTCCTTAATAGTATCTTCGGCAATTTCCACGAAGTCGGTCTGTTCGCTTAAATCTTCCTTAGCAAAAATAGCCTCTAGAATATAATGATCTATCGGCTTATCGTTTTTTAGTGTTATTTTTATCTTCTTGTCTTGAAAATATAGAACGCTTTTAAAGATATCAAACCAAGGCTCTTTTTTAGTTTCTTCAGATAATTCTTCAATATCAATTTTATCTAAAATGTATTTTGCCGATATTAGTAAATTAGTTTTAGCAAAAACCGCAAAAGGAATACTATTTAATTCTTCACCCACCTTAACTCTTATAGTAGAAGTTGGCAGTTCCTGGAGAATATTTAATTTATCGTCTATTTGCTCTTTATTTTTTAGTTGTTCTTTAACCCTGCCCATGCCCTCGTAAATCATAACCAGTTGAGTAATGGCTAAAGGTAGCATTTGCGACATATTAGCGTGCTCCTGATTCTTTAGCTGTTCCAAACCAACAGCTATCATATCCTTATGCATGGGGGCTTCGGAAATACTCTTTAATTCCATTATTTTATGGGGGTCGGGAATCTCTTTAAAAGAGTTATTCTTATTGATATATTCGTCCAGTTGGGCTATTTGGATCTGAGCGTATTCAAATTGTGTCTTTAACAGGTTGGCGGTATAGGGTTCGGATTTTATAAAGTCAACATATTCAAAAAGGACATCAAAGCCCTTTACGGTGCCTGAGTTTTTCTGATATTTATCGAGCAGAATCTCAATCTTTTGTTTGATTTCATAAGGGGTCATAATCTCATTTTGGCACAAAGAATGGGTAAAATCAATCAGATGATTTTATTGATTTTTTAGTGGTTTTGTGGTAATTTGAAGGTATATTTATTAATTTTTAAAAAAATGTTCGACTTACCTATAAAAATTACTGCCGATAAAGAAATTGCCGGGAATCATCCAGTCGTTATTATTGGCCCAAATGGTTCTGGAAAAACAACCTTTGGTGCTAATTTAGCAAGAACAAATAACGCAGAATGGATTGGTGCAACAAGAAATTTACAATTTTCTGATTCTATTTCAATGCAAACCCCAGAACAAGCGACGAACGAAGTATCTAATATTACGAATCAGCAAAGAAATAGCCCATGGATGTTATCTAACGAATTAAATCAGTTATTAGCAAAATTAAAAGCCGAAGATTCAGAATCTGCAGTAAAATTTAGAAATGAATCAATTATTACGACAGGAGGCAAGCCAGAAAAAACTAAAATTATTCAGTTAGTAAATATTTGGAATTCTATTTTCCCAAAAAGAGAAATTGATTTTTCTTCATATTCTCCAAAAGTTAAAGCGGGACATGTAAATGATACCCCTTTTGGGATATCAAAAATGAGTGGTGGCGAAAGAGTGGCCTTGTACCTTTTGGCAAGAGTTCTAGATGCGCCGAGTGGGCTAATATTTATTGATGAACCGGAAATCCATTTTCATAGTGTTTTGGCAAAAAAGTTTTGGAATGAATTAGAAATTATAAGAAACGACTGTAGATTTATATATATTACTCATGATATTCCTTTTGCGGTTTCCAGAAATAATGTCCAATTTATCATTGTATATTCAGCAAGTGAGCAAACTATTTTAAAGCAAGAACATAGTCTACCGGATGATATCATCGAATCAGTTTTGGGAGCGGCGACTTTTTCTGTTTCAGCTAAAAGAATTGTTTTCTGTGAAGGGAGCAAAAATAATAAAAGAGATGATGAAGTATATTCAGCTTGGTTTGATAGTGAAAATACGGCAGTAATCTCAGTAGGCAGTTGCGATGAAGTTATCAAATGTGTTGAGGTTTTTAATCAAACTCAGGCAGTTCGTGGAGTACAATCTATTGGGATTATTGATAGAGATTTTCATTCGGACGATTATTTTAGTAGCCTATCGACTGATATAAAGGTTTTACCTCTACATGAAATAGAATCATTATTTTGTTTAAAAGATTTATTTGTAATAATAGGTATACACCTCGGAAAACAACTAGCAGAGATTACATCTCTCTATAATCAATTTATTAATGAAATAACAGATGCTTTTAATAATAATTTAATTGAAAAAAATAAAATTATTTTAGAACGAGTAAAGAAAAGGACAAAATGGCAATCTAAAAATTTATTAAATGCTGTTAACAACCCTTCAAAAACTCTTGCTGAAATTAAATTAGATTATTTAGATGCTCTCAAGATTGAAAATTGGCTTTTCGTACCGAGTGATTTTTTTGAAGAAGAAAAAAATAGGGTTCAAGGTATTTTAGATTCAAAAAATATAGAGGAATTATTAAAAATATTTCCTGGAAAAACCATTTTTGGAAAAATTATCGGAAAACTCGGAATAACACAGGATTCTCTTATTAATATTATTATTTCAGCGTTGAATAACCCCGCGTCAACAATAAGAGATGGTATTATTTTGATTTTTAAAGATTACTTGCCAGAACAAAGTATGTCCAATGCGCAAAGTGAACAAAATATTCCAGCAGAGACCGTCTCGCAATAAAAAATTGGGAAAAATAATTAAATAAAAAAAATTGCCCAAAAATAACTTAAAATATATGCCATACGAGAAAAATTTTATGTCAGCTGAAGTTAAATCGAATCCAGAAACTATATTTAGTTCAAAAAAAGAAACAACTGATTTTATAGTAAAAAATATACCAGGATATACGGAAGAACAATTAGGTGCTCTTGCTGGTGATGAACAAACCACATTAAATCAGTTTTTAGAAAAAGCTAATGAGGGTAGCGAATGGACTGACCCTCATGGCTTTAAAATTAATATCGCAGGAAACAAATTTAGAATATTAATGAGCAATGAAAACCAGGAGGCTGGCGAAGATTTTTTAGCCAATGCCGCTTTTCAAAATTTTAGTTCCGGATTTGAAATTTATCAGAAAATGTTAGAGTCAGACATTAACAAAGAAGAAGTAATGCAAAGAATGCATGACTTGTATAGAAGATTAGATACAAAAGAAAAGTCAGAGAAACTCGAAGAGCTACAAGAATTAATGAATTTTGCGCTTTCCAGTTCTGAAAATAGTAAATTCAATAAAAATGATTTTGCTAAAAAAATATCTTCGCTTTCTATTAACGAAGATTTTAAACAAGAATGGAATAAAAAAGAGGGTGATGTTTCAGGCGATTTGAAAATGATTAATAATGTCTTAGCATTTAGAATTGAAAAAGATGGAAATGTTTCTCTGCACATTAGACCAAGCAGTACTAAACCCAACGAATTATTACCAAGCGTAAGGGACGGTATTACAAAATTAGTTCAAGAAATAAAGAGTGGAAATATAAAAGGAGCTAATATTGTTATGAAGTCGTGGCTTTTAAATAGTGATTATGAGGCTATTATTGAAAGATTTTTCGGTAAAAAATTAGAATTTAAAAATATATCTGATGACGATGAAGATGTCCTGCCCGCTCAATATTTGGCTTTGCAATATAATTCCAAAGAGCTTGAAAAATACCTAAAAACAGGCCGAAAACCAGAAGTTAGAAAAATTGAATTAACGAAAGAAGAAATATTAGATAAATTTGGAAGAGGCGGAGCATAAGGCCGTTCCAACCTCATCCCACCCTCTCCGCATAAAAAATAAAATGACCCGTTTAGGTCATTTTATTTTTTACACGAAGGGGATTCGAACAAGCGGCGAGCCTGCCTGCCGGTAGGCAGGCGAGATAATAGGAGGAGCGTTTTAGCGACGACTATTAATCGAGCGACGATAAACGCGAGCGAGCGCAGCGCTTAGCGGCCGCTCTGGACAAGTGAGCTTTTTGAAAAAAAGCGAGCGCGGAAATCCCACCCTCTCCGCTTTTGAAAATAGTCTAAACACGGGCTTTTTTTCATAGGGAGAATTGAACTTGGGAACGTGTTATAATGATATTAAGTAAATAATGTGCAAAATAATATGATAAGAAATATCAAAGAACAAGATTTAATGATTTGTGCCAATCTTTTACAAGAGGCCTATAACAAAGCGCCTTACAATGAAAACTTTGTTGATGATAATGCCTATAAATATATTTTAGAAAAATACAACAATTGTAAAAATGATAGTTTTGTATTTATAGATGATAATTCAAAAATAATTGGTTTTATATTTTTAAGACTATCGACTTGGAGCAATGGGTCTCAAGCCGTTTTAGAAGAAATAGTGGTCAAACCTTTGAATCAAAATATGGGCATCGGTAAAGAGTTAATGAAATATGCTCATAACTATTTAAATTCACACGGCATCAAATCTGTAATGCTGTGGGCTAAAAATAACGAACGCTTACTAAACTTTTATAAAAAACATGGATTTTCCAGGGCTGACGATTTTGTAGTTATGTTTAGGAATTCTGATTAAGTGCCGTTCCAACTTCATCCCACCCTCTCCGCTATTGACAAAAGTATACCAATATGGTATACTTTTTATTGTGAAATGGCTCATTGAAAAATAAGTTTAGATTGGATTAATTACCAAGACCGTCTATAATTAGGCGTATTTAGTAATTAATCCAAATAATTCTAACCTTAAAAAATAAAAAACCATGAAAAAATTAGTTGTGTTCTTCGCTATCGCAGTAAGTTTATTTGCAACATCAAACGTTCTTGCCGGAGTAAGAATCAAACCTAAGCAAATGACAGTTCAGGAAATTGACTCCATTTATAAAAACATGCCGTATATAGTTAATTCTCTCCAAAAAGATAAGCAAACTATTAGTTGCGAAGGGAACGCAAGAATTTACTTGTTTATTGGTCAAGCCGACGGCAATACTGTGAACATGTGTATGATAAGTATGCCGGAAATAATGGATTCACAAATGATAAGCATGCAGCTTATTGTAAACGGGAGACAAGAGTTTATTGCTCCGATAAAACTTTCTTACCAGGTCTATGATAATCCAAAATATATAAATGGGAAAATCGTTGTTCGCGCTTCTATCGGTCAGTACAATCCTGAGAATATGCATTTCTATATCGTTATAAATCCAAACGGTGCTGGATACGATACGGAAGTAGCGACCGAAAATTAATTTTTTTAAATCGCTTAAAAGGTACTCCAAAAGGGTACCTTTATTTTTTTGCAGTATAAACTTTTTTTGGGTGACCAGGGCGATGAGGGCAGCTGATGCAATAAATCCACTCAATTTTCGCCCGGGACGTTAAAGTTGTTAATTTTTCCCGTCGCATTGTTTATAGGCTAATTATGTAGCTTTCCGTCTAGGTGTTATACTTAACTTATATGAGTCTAAAACAATTTTATATTGGTCGTGCCATTGGTTTTATTGTGGTCCTTGTTCTACTAGGAATGTTTGTTTTATTTAGGTATATATTTGTTCCTAAAGAAGTAGATTTAAAAGTTATCGAGCAGCCTACGAGCGCTGTCGAGGTTGTGGAGCTTGCGGAGGTTGTGCCACCAACTACCCCTTATATCTGCAACTCTGACGGAAAGATTTGCCCCGACGGTTCAACTGTTGGTCGTACTGGCTCTGATTGTCAATTCACAGCTTGTCCGGCTTCAGAAGCCACAACTTCGATTATAACTACAACAATCGGACAGGTTACGACTGGGCTCCATGTTTCTATTACGCCTTCTGAAATTGTATCTGATAGTAGATGTGCGCAAAGTGTTCAGTGTATTTGGGCGGGCACAGTTGAAGTCAGGGCGCTTGTGGCGACTGAAGATTCTCGCGAAGAGAATATATATAAATTAGGTGAAACAACGGACTTTGGTATATACACAATAACCCTCACTGAAGTTACGCCATACCCCAAAGAGCCAGGTAAAATCCCAGATTCTTCATATAGATTTACTTTCAAAGTAGATAAGAAATAAATAGTCAAAAATGCATAATAAATAAGGTCACCTTTATGGGGTGACCTTTTTTGATTTGTTTATTACTTATTTTTCGGCTTATTTTTTAAAATGATTTTTTTAAAGACAAGCCATACTTTTTTAGTATTTTTTTGATGTCATTGATTGACTTTCTTCCAAGGTTGCGAAATTTAAGCAGATCATATTCGCTGAAACTGCATATTTCTGAGAGGAAGGTAATTTCTCCGGCCTTGAAAACACTTTGACTACGGGCGGAGAAATGAATATCAGAAACTCTAATTTTTGAGATATTACTTACTATTAATTTTTCGTCCGCGGGATAAAATCTTTGGGCGGGAATTAATTTGGAAACGTTTTCCCAAGTGAGGGGGATGGCGAGTAAAATTTCGAGGCGATGTTGGTTTTTTAGTTTTCGGATTGTACTCTGAAATATTTGACCAATGCGCGAGCCACTTTTATCGAGTTTTTTACCGATCTCTTGGAGCGAATATTCTTCGCCATTAATGCCGAAACGCAGTTTAATAATATTAACCTCGTCTTCATCTAGCATTGGAAAAATGATTTCTTCAATTTGGCGAACGATATCTACTCCAAATACAGGGGCAATTTTGGGTCTGATTTTAGCGCTGAGTTCATCAGTAATTACTTTTATCGTTTCACTTTGCCAGTCCTTGAGGGTTTGTTCCTCGGGAATATAATCTACATTTTTCACTAAACTGCGAAGATAATTATGCCAACCCAGCTTATTTACTTTAATCAAATTGTCGAAAAAGCCCGGTCGCGGATTAAGATAATTCAACATTCTCTGGTAACCGAGGGGTATTCCTTCGCTATAGCCGAAATCAAGTAAGTTAAGCAAGGGCCGGCAAGTGTATTCAAGTATGGAAAAAATTTTTTCAGTTTCAAGAACGCTAGCAATACTAGTCATTAACTCGGTGCGTGAAACTAACTCTAATTTTTTTCCTGGAATTTCATTTATGAATTTGAGCTTGGCATAAATTAAAGCGAGTTCAGGCGCACGTCCATTCAGATTTTGGCCTTTGCGTCGCGACACGCCTTCTTCTTTTAGTTTATTAATGTAGTTATGTATCGTCGATGGACTAAGTTTTAAATAGTCCTGGATTACTGGACTTGGCATTTCCAGGTTTATCAGCTCGATAAGCATTGCCTTGTTTTTTTGATAATTGCGATCGTCGTTCATGGTCGTTCTTTTTTGGGTTTATATTTATTTATTTTTAAATAACAAAATTGTGATTTATTAATTTAACATTTTAATTAGAATAAGTCAATTGTTTGTGATTATAAAAGAGATAAAGAATGCTGAATTATTGCCCCAATAACTATTGCTCCAAAATATTTTAGCTCCACCTTTACTAGTAAATAGCCATAAATTACAGCTATTTTTTGAAAAGGAGTTTATAGTCTCGCAGTGATATGTTATAGTAATTATAAAGAATAAATAATTATAAAAATATGTTTAATCTATTAAAAAGAAACTTCTCAACTAAAAATAGCAATACTCTTTCCTGTATCCGAGAAGAACGCGACGAGCTCTGTGAAACTATTATTAATTCTTCAACTCCAAAGTCTGGTTTTTATCTCCTTTTAGTTTTATCGACTTTTATCGTGACAGTCGGTCTCTTAAAAAATAGTATTATTTTAACAATTGGCGGAATGTTGGTAGCACCGCTTTTATCTCCGATTTTATCAATTTCTTTGTCTCTTACTATTTTTAACTTAAGAGTATTTATTAGATCAATTAAAGTATTTTTAATTTCTACCATTGCTTCTTTATGTGTTTCATATTTTTTGGGCTTGATAGCTAATTTTAATATTATTCAAATTGAATTAATTAGTTTTATGCGGGCCACAGATTTAACTTTCTTTTTAATTCCAATGGCTGCTGGGGCGGCGGCGAGTTTTACCTGGGCTAAAAAAGAATTAAATAGCTCTTTACCCGGTGTCGCCGTTACTGTTTCCTTGCTGCCGCCATTAACGGTTATGGGTTTAAGTTTATCAACCCAGAATTTTTCTATCTTTATGGAGGCTTTAAATATTTATCTGCTTAATGTTTCGGGAATTATCCTCGGTAGCTTAATTATTTTTATTATCTTAGGCTTTCGCCAGTCATCTAAAAAAATTATTCGAGAAGTTCAGGAAGAAAGTGAAGTTTGAGCACATTTTTAATCAATTTTTGCTTCATCGCCACAGAGAAGAGAACTAATTACAAGAGATTGACTTTCCTTAAGATTGATAATAGGCTTTATATTAATTAGAACATTTAAAATAAACCCAGTTAAAATAGGAGGTCCAAATGAAAAAAGTCAAAGTTTATGTTGGTTGTTCACTAACTCATGCACCCCCTGGATTTCGTCAGGCGGTTGAAGATTTAAAAGATAAATTAAGACAGATTTGTGAAGTACTTGAATTTAAGGGTATATCTGATGATTTTATTCCAAATGACATTTACCGGCACGATATCTTGGGGTGTGTCTGCGAGAGCGATCTCTTGCTTGCAATCTGCGACTATCCATCTCTGGGCTTAGGCTGGGAAATGGCGGTCCAGTCAGAAAAAAGAGCCATGCCAGTTTTGGCCGTAGCTGGTGTTAATGCAAAAGTTTCGAAACTTGTTCTTGACCCTCAGTTACCTGGTTATGAATTTGAACGCTACACAAATCTCCGTGAAGATGTTTACCGGATGGTCGCCGAAAGGATTAAAAATTTTGAGTAGCAGTAAGTGGTTTATTAAGTGCCCATGCAATTAGCATGGGTTTTTTATTTGTATTTTTATTTTTAGTAATAAGGGATATTTTTAGTATCTATTGACACTTATTATTATTTATGTTATACTTACTTTAAGTAGTCCGTTGAAAAATAAGGTTAAATTAGGTTAATTACCAAGATCGTCTCGACCCGCAAGGCTTAGTGATTTATAGTTTCAGGTGATTTTAGTAATTAATCTAATGTTTATTAACCCTAAAAAAGAAAATGTCATGAAAATTTTTTTCAGTTTAGTTGCCGTAACACTTTTAGTAGTTTTCTTAACAGTTTGTGGCCATAAAGTAGTTCCTGAAAATAAAAATACTTTCCATGTAGAAAGTAATTTAACCACTTCAGACCCCATGTCGAATTTATCAATGACGCAGGAATACCAATATTTGAATGGAACAATGTTAATGGTTTTAGATAAAAAACCAAAAAGCTTTGAACGTTTATATATTAACTACAGCGTTGACGGAACAGTTAATATGCGTTTTGAGGACTCTCGCAGTCCAAATGAAATTTTTTCCGATATTATTAATCAAGACAGAATTAATACTATCAAAGCAATTGCTGCCGCAGAGCGTCACGAAATAGAGAAAGAAGGTTGCATAAGTGCGTACAATTATTTTGAAAAAAAGACTTACTGAATTATTTAGTAAGCAAAAAAATTAACAACTAATAATAAAAGATAATTAAGGGAGTTTAGCAATAAGCTCCTTTTTAATTTCCCAAAACCATTCTTAAAATCATGTCGCACCGGCTTGAAGAAACTTAGCGGGATTTTTTATTGAATTTAGGCGTATTAGAGTTTATGTAAGTTAATTAATAAAAAAAATATGGAAAAAGGTATAAATGAAGAAAATATAAATGAAAAAGAAATAAGCAGGGATGAAAGAAATAGTAAAAATATTGTTAAAGAAAATTGGCTTAATAAACATAGCTCTCCAAGTTATGGATACCTTAGGCAATTAGCCGCCGAGGAAACTCCTGAGTCAGAGGAAGAACTAAGACAGATTGGCAATGATATGGACATAGATAATTATGCCAATGTTCCCCTTGATCAATTAATAGAAAAAATTAGACTAGCGGATAGTTTTAATGAAGCTGACGAGAATCAACATATTAGAAGATAGTCAGGTTTATCGTCTAGTTTTTGAAAAGCGAGTTTCTTTATATTTTTAAATAGCCTAAAATGGGCTATTTTTTAGAGGAGTTTATGGCTTAAGCGTGATATGCTATAATGTAAACATTAATATGAATAATTAATTTTATGAACGAGTCAAAATTTTCTCCAGCCATTATCACGGGTGCGGCGCTCATTATTAGCGCTTTGGTTTTTGGAGGATTTTATTATTTTGCTCAAGCAAACGCTAACAATAAAGATTCCTTATCAGTTACGGGTTCAACGAAAACTCATGTGACTTCCGACCAGGCGAAATTAGTAATTTCTTTATCGAGCACAGCCCCGGAATCAGATTTAGCGTCTGGTTACAAAATTATCACCACTGATTTAAATTTAACCAGGGAACTGTTAAAAAAATCTGGAGTCGCAAGTACTGATATTATTGAAGGACCGGTTTTAATGAGTCAAATATATGATCAAAATACTTCTGCTCCGACAAGATATCAACTTAATCAGGCCGTGTCAGTGCAGATGAACGATGTTAATAAAATTACTGAGATATCTAAAAAGATACCTGACTTAATTTCAGGGGGTGCAATTATTTCTGTTCAGTCACTTGAATATTATTATTCGGGCTTGCCTGATTTGCGGGTTTCGCTTTTAACGCAAGCTATTCAAGATGCAAAAGCACGAGCGGAAAAAATTGCTGACGGTACCGGTCGTCATGTTGGTGGCGTCCAAGCAGCATCAAGTGGCGTCGTTCAAGTCTTAACTTCAAATTCAGTTGATGTTTCTGATTATGGGAGCTACGATACTTCTAGCATTGAAAAAGACGTTATGGTCACAGTTAAGGCTTCGTTCCGCTTACAGTAATAAAAATATTTTGTTTAGATAAGAAAAAAAGGGCTTTATATTAAAGCCCTTTATTTTGTTTCCGAATATCTCTCGGAATCTGAATTTCGGTTTGAACACCAAAGTGGTCAAGTATTCCCGAAGGCATAACAAATTGGAAAAGGAAGAACGGTAGAATAAAGGCTACTCTTCCTAATTCTATTGACAAAATCATATTAATATGGTATAGTAATAAAATAGTTCATTAATATAATTTAAAACACCAAAAAATAAAACCGTGAAAAATTCGAGAAAAATTAGATTGAGAATTGCCGAAGCATTTCTTTTAGTATTAGTTACATTGAATATTATTGGATTCACCAATAATGTAAAATGGCACAATAATGGTCACCCTCCAACAATTAATGGTCAAGTGGCAAGAAAAATCGGTGATAATTTTGTGTCCTCTGTTTCCCAAAACGATGGGAGAAAAATTTCTATCTGTGTTAGTGAAAACATGATCGAAAAGAACAAGGATTGTAGAATCTGCCGCAATAATCAGTCATTATTAATTCGCGCTGCGGTTTCCCTTGGGCTTATTAATAAAGAATCAAAGCCAAAACAAGACGAAAAAATTTTCGGCGGAGAGTACACAATGACAGTTATGCCATAAAAAATTGCAAAAATAACCGGGAAGTCTAAAACATCAGACTTCCTTTTTTATTTTCCGACTGTGATATAATAGAATTAGCCTGAGATTAGAAGAATAAAGATATTATGTTTAAAAAATTAGCAACAAATTTTAAAAGTAAACATTCTGAGGATTTAATAATAATCACGATATTGATTATTTTAAATATTTTACCGCGTTTGGCGTACATTCTTAATGGTGGTTTTTTTCTTGATGGCGACGAAGCAATACTCGGAACGGCAATACGTTATTCTCTACAGAGCCATCAGCTCGTCGCGTTCTTGTATGGTCAAAATTATGGTTTCATTCCCTTTGAAGTTCTGCTGGGCTCAATTACAGGTTTTTTCTTTGGAGTTAATATATTCAGTTTGAAAATAGCGATGCTGGTATTTTGGCTGGCGAATATTGTCCTGCTTTATTATATTGGAAAGAAAATATTGAATAGCCGACGCTGGACATTTGTGGTTATTTTGCTTATCTCCTTTATTCCAGTCTGGTTTGATTGGGCGACAAAAGCGCGCATTGGTTATCAGGTGTCCCTATTACTGTCTAATGTAATAATTTTATTAAGTCTTTCAAAGAGAGATTTAATGAAGATATTTGCCGTTAGCCTACTCTTAGTCTTAATGGTTTACATTCAACCTTTGTGGTTAATTATCGTTGCGCCGTTTGTAGCCTATTATTTTTTTAGCAATCTTAAATTTAAGGATGTAGCGATACTTGCTAGTAGTTCGCTGGCGTTTTTAGCTAGTTCTTATTTTTTGTTATTAGCTTTTGGATTTAAATTTCAGCTTCAAGACAGACTTAGCTTTAGTCAGATTTCTGTAAATATAAAGAATATTTTTACTTATTATTCGATTGCTTATAGTGGTAGATTTTTTGATGCTTATGGCGGAAACATGAATAATTTAGAGGCTTCTATTAGCTATATATTTATCGGCCTCTTAATAATAGCTATTATTTATGATATTTATTTAGCACTAAGAAAAAAATTGGAGAAAAACGATATTTTATTTTTAAGCGCCGTGATTTCGTTTATACTTTTTATGCTTTTTTATAATGGCAACACAATGGAGTATCACTATCGATACTTACTGCCAGTTTTTATTCCAGCAATGTTTTTAATTGTTTTAGCGGCCAAAAAGCTAAAACAGAATAAAGTCAAAATTTATATTTATGTTTTCTTAATTATTTTTGCACTTATATCATTAGTATCCAGTATTTTTTCTTATGTTTATTTATATCCTCCTATAAATGACGGGCAAACTGAAGTTGAACGTATAGAAACTTTAAAGGACTTTTTAGAGACAAATGATATAAAATGTGTTTATTCCTTAGATTGGATGATAAGTCAGCATATAAATTATTTTATTCCGGATGTCCTTGTGAGGCATCAAGAAATTGATCCGCGACGCCCCTGGGATTCTAATAAGGTTGATTTAATGGCTGCTCAGTCTGGTAACTGTGCTTTAGTTGGGCTTTGGTATCAGATGCCCTCGTTTACTTATTTATATGAGTTGGATGATATATTTGTTATAAATAAACGCTATTTAGTATATTTAAGGCCGCAGAGGGAAGATTTATTAAACTTAGGGTTTAAATTAACTAATTAGAGAATTAGCATAAATTTGCTTATTTTAAGAGTATTTTAGATACTTGCCAAAGATTTTATTATAATATAAAGTATATGATTAACAATATAATTTAATTAAAAAGTACGTTAAAAATATTCGTTCCGAAGAATTCACGGGGTATTAAAAAAACAATCTAAAAAATATGAAAGAGAACATTGAAAGTAAAATTGAAAAAAATATTTCTTCGGTCGAAAACGAAAAAAAACCTTTGCTGACATTTGCCAGAGAACTTTGGTTTAGCGTTCCGAATGGAGATTTAGAAAAATGGCACAGCGACTTGGAAGCACATAAAATTACTTCCACGGTTCGTCTTGGCGATCGTTCTTCAGCGGCCATTAACCCCAAGGGAAGTTACGGCGAAGGTCGCTACATAAACGTTAAACTTCAAAAAGAAGATGGCACTTTTGATTCTTTCGAAAAAGAAGTTGTTATCTGCTCTACTCAAACTAAAAAAGTTGGCGATCTTCTTTCTGAAGATTTTGCCGGCTCAACTTTTGAAGTTGAAACTAAAGAAGATCTCTTAAATCGACTTGAAGAAGTTTACCAGCAGAAACTTGATGCTGAAGATATTGTTTCGCTCGTAAAATTTGAGTATCAAGAAACACTTCAAGATGCGACTGATCTTATGCGCACTGGAGTAATTTCCTTAGCGGAGCAACCGCAAAGTAATGCCCAGAATTTAGATGCGAAGAGCTATACCTTACCTTTACTTGGACATGACTATCCGGCTAAAACGGCCGTGATGTGGAATGAGGCATACAAGGCTTTTAGTCTTGAAGTAAGTAACGCGATGGTAGTTGCTGACCCTGATTTTTCTCAAGAAATTCTTGAGGTTTTGCGCCGAGATTCAAAGTATCTAGGTGGAGGAGCCGGGGTTGGCTTCAAGGATGAGGCCATTAAATATCTCGATGAACTTGATGAGATGGCGAGAGCAATCGGCTCGGTGAATTTTATTTTGAAAACACCGGAGGGAAAATTACGCGGATATAATACTGATGGTCTAGGTTATGCCAATAGTCTTGAGGGTATTTTTGAAGAGAAGGGAGAAAAAATTGCGGGAAAAAGGGCGCTTATTCTTGGTGCCGGCGGAACAGGGAATGCAGTTGCTTTTGCGCTTGCGCAAAGGGGAATGAATCTGACTATTTTAAATAGAACTTTTGCCAAGGCTCAAGAACTAGCCGAAAAAATTAATAACTTTTTTGGTAAAGAGGTGGCGAAATTTGGCGGAGAAGATAGAATAGCTGAAGAAGTTATGCAGACAGACGCTGTTATTAATGTTTCGACTAAAGGTGCCGCTGGCGCTTTAGAAGATTATTCGGCGCTAGCTCCGGCCTTGTTTCCGGCGAACGCTGAAAATATTTTCAAGAACCTAGCTGAAGCAGAGCGAGTACTGGCTACTATTTCTAAAGAAACTATCTTGAGCGATATTGTTTTAACCGAAATAGGTACACCGTTTTTGCGTTCAGCCCGAGAAAAAGAATTTAAAGTTCTTGATGGCGTACCGATGGTCGTAAAACAGGGAGTTGAGGCATTTTGGATATTGCACGGAAGCGACCTTGAGAAAAAAGGTGTTTCTAAAGATCAAGTTGCTGAGTTAATGAAAAAAGCGGCTGGCCTATAGGGTTATTGATTCAATTATTTAGGGTTTTTTCTTAATAAGGAGGTTTTTTAAGCCTCCTTTTTTATTTGGAGTTGATGGCTTTTGTGAAAAATGTTCGTGCGTATTTAATAGTAGAAAATAAGCTTAAATAGAATTAATTTTTTTGGGATGCGTATTAAATGAACATTTTATTATTAAAATAACAATTTATGGCTAGATATATTGGACCAAAACTTAAAAAACGCCAGCGTTTTGGGCTGGCGAGTGAAGATGAGAGTATTAGGCGTAAAAACCTCAAACCGAAGAGAAAGTCGGATTATGGCTTAATTCTCGAGGAAAAACAGAAGTTAAAGTTTATCTACGGAATAATGGAGAAGCAAATGCGACGTTATGCTGAAGAAGCTTTTAAGAGCCATCGAGATCCACAGATTGAGCTTTTACAGCGCGTGGAAACTAGACTGGACAATGTCGTTTTTCGTTTAGGGTTAGCCAAAACTAGGGAGCAGGCAAGACAATTTGTTAATCACGGACATATTCTAGTTGATGGTAAAAAATTAGATATTCCTTCTTATAAATTAAAATCAGGGCAGGAAGTTATTTTACATGAACGGATTTCCAAAAACAGAATGTTTAAAGAGCAGATTCTCGAAAACAGAAAGAGCTCTGAGGCGGCCACATTCTTATTTTTTAGCGATAACGGTGGTCGCTTCTTAGACGCACCAAAGGGCAAGGAATTACCACAGAATATTGATATGGCTAAAGTGATGGAATTTTATCACAAGATACTCTAAATAGGAGCTAATTAATAAAAGAACAGCTTTCCTCTAAAAGGCTGTTTTTTGTTGTTCTTTAAGCAAATTAAGGATATAATTTTCAGAGGAGAAAGAATTCATAAGAATTTAATTTAAATTATATGTCACACGAAATCGAATCTGAATTTATTTCGGGTTGGGGTAATGAGTTAACTCAGTGTAAAAACTGTACAAGTTTCGCGATTGGCGATGGGCAATATTTTTGCAATGAAAGTAAAACGGAAATACCACCCGACGGTCATTGTAATTTTTTTCAGTCAATTGATTAAAATTTAATATTATTTTTAGAGTTTTTTATTTAGTCTTAAGCTTTATTCTATGAATTATCGCCGCTATCGTCTGCAAAGATTTTGGGGCCACATGTTTTCTCTGCCATTTATTTGGTTTCCACTGATTGCGGTTATATTCCTGGACATTTGTGTAACTATTTATCAAACAGTTTGTTTTCCGATTTATCGAATCGAAAAAGTTAGGCGTTCGGATTATATTTTAATAAATGATCGTAATCGACTCGCTTACTTAGAGCTTCATGAAAAAGCGGGTTGTATGTACTGTGGCTACGTAAACGGTTTTCTTCTTTATTCTAAAGAAATCGCTGGGCGGACCGAAAAATATTGGTGCGGAATCATGCATAAAGATAAGCCAGGTTTTAAGGTTCAAGAAAGCCAAATTAAACAAAATTTTGCACTTTATGATAATGAAGCCGATTTTCATAAAAAATATGATGAACGGGAACCGATTGATAAGAAAAAAGAGAAACGACTGCGAATCATTATGTTTATCTTGGGAGGATTTTTTGGATTAGTTTTAGTCTTCTTTATGGTTTATCAGGCAATTAATTTAAAATATGCGCATAGTACTTTTGAGAATTATTATGCTTTTCGGGGTTGTAAGCAACTCATTACTAAAACCGAAGATTATGGAATTTGTCAGATTAAGCCAGGCCAGATAATAAAAATTGTTAAATACGAGAACCAGTGGTTTTTAGATGGTGATCTTCCTTACAAATTTTTCCTGTCCAAATTATTTTTTAAGTAGATTTTTTTATTATGTTAAATATTTATTTAACCAGGCACGGTCAGGATAAGGATAATGTTCGTGGGATTCTTAATGGTCGGCGCGACGAAGAACTAACTGAGCTAGGAATAACTCAAGCTCAGGAATTAGCTGCGCATATTAAAAAAAGTGCTTTAATTTTTTCGGCAGTATACTCATCGCCGCTTCAGCGAGCTAGCCAAACGGCGAAAACTATTACTTCAAGCCTAGAACTTAATGATCCGATTATTTTAGATAATTTAATTGAACGTGATTTTGGGATTATGACCGGGCGCCTGGCCAGCGAAATTGAAGCTAAGTGTTCACCCGATTTATTAAAAACAGAAACAATAAATTATTTCTTGTCGCCTAGTGGCGCGGAAACTTTTCCGAATTTGATTACTCGCGCTCATAAAATTATTGATGAAATTAAAAGCCGCCATCAAGAGGGAAATATTCTTTTAGTGACTCACGGCGATATCGGGAAAATGATTTATGCGGCTTATTATAATTTACAGTGGGAAGATGTTTTGCGCCAATTTCATTTTGGTAATTCTGATTTATTAATTCTTTCACCGAGTTCAAAGGCGGACGAGGTACACGTTTTTAAAAACAAACAATTTAATACTTAAAATAAATTAATAATTGCTTAAAAATAAGCTAAAAAATGTTGACAATAAGGAGAGAGAATAGTAACCTTTAATTAAGGAGTAATTTAACATTAATTTAGAAAAAGAACACTAACCAAAAAAAGAACGAGAAATGATGAAGCAAAGAAGCACGTACATGCAGAGTCCCAAGGGTATTTGGGAAAAAGATGGTATTAAGTTACCAAACGTCGCCCGTATCAAGGCCGATAAATGCTTTTGCTCACCGGGAGTGAGAAAAATGATTCCGAGCCCAAACAAATTAGTTCAATACGACTTGGCGTCGCTTAAAAAAGACGAGAATAATTTCAGTGAGGAAGTTTATTCCGAAAAAAGTAACTTTAGTGGGGATATGTATACCATTGAAGTTACTGAAATTGGCAACCCAAAAACAAGCCCGGTTGCCGTTTGCCTTTCTTTGATTGATTTTTGCAAATCGCAAAAAAATAAATTAAAAAGACTTTATCATATACCCGATAGAGTTTTTCAAAAAGACGAAATCGCTCGACACGTCGAATCGCACATTCCGATAAATATCGATGAAGAAATTCTTGATATTTTAGGAAGCGACCAGGTTTTAGCCAGAGGTCACCTTGTGCCACTCGGTGAATCTCGTGTATTCGTCCACTATTAGTTTTTTCTAATTAGCCTATCGCTTAACCGCGATCAGTCAAACAAAAGAGAGTCTTTAAAAACTCTCTTTTTTATTTTTATTTTATTGTTTATTTATATTTCTTATTCAATGCAGCAGTCGACAACTTTTTTTACTAGCGCGCCAAGTCGAGCGCTTAGACTAGATTTTTTTTCATTAGTATTTTTTTCAGAATTTGATAATTTAATATCCTCCGGCTTGCCATTTATACTGAGCGCATCATCATCTATTTTTTTTACTTGGCCGAGATCAACTAGCTTCATATTTAAACCCCAGAAGAGGGAATAGAGGTCATAGGCTTTTTGAAACATTTCGGCGGCATCTTCTTTTTTGCCGTTTCCTTGCGCCTTGGTTCCGACCTCCATTAAACGGTAACTAGCCGCTAGTAAATGTTTTGAAATACACCAGACCTCGCCTTCATATTCTTTGATAATTCTCTTTAGTAATGATTTTCGCATTTCGCGAATTTCATTTAATAAATCATAGTACTTCACGTTACCAGTTTTAGCGCCGGTAAAAAAGAAATGTTCTTCAATACTAACTAGATTCATTATAGCAATGGTCAGATCTTGATCAGATGATAAATCAAGGGCATGATCCTTTTTCATTTGATCAACTTTTTCGATCATTTCGTTTAAGCTCAAAATATTTTCTGACATATGTTTACTTATTATTTAATTAGGATTTATCTAACTAATATATAAAAAGCGAAACTTAAAATAATAAGGCTGCCGACGGGCCA
>JBBSAU010000006.1:0-17590 GCA_038251925.1 Patescibacteria group bacterium
TAGCCGAAAGACTAGGTGCAATTCATATCTATTTAAATGAGGAAGAGATGGCTAATGAATATCATAATGAAGTAGCTATTGTGCTCGATCAAACCGGTAAATTCAATTCAACTAATCTTCAGTCATTTCCGTCCCATTTTGTCTGCTCTGGCGCAGGTGTTGGGCTTAGTGAGTCTTATATGAAAACAGAACTTGAAACTTTAACCGGGATAGCCCTTGGCCATCATGGTTATGGTGATCGTTTTTCAAGTAAAAATCCTTTTTATATTTTGGTGGCAGCTAATAATGCGGCTGAGCAAAAATTTTGGGAAGAGGCTGCTAAAGAAGTAGCCGCAAAGTTTGAATCTAAGGTTTCTGTTAAGAGTTTTTTAAGTCCAGAAATAGAAAATTCTTAAGGTCAAATCAAAATATCACGAATTAAAATAAATACCCGTCTCTGACGGGTATTTTTAATTTCGGTTTTATTTAATGAAGAGCCAAATAAAAATAACAATCGCCAGGCCAATTCGATACCAGCCAAAAGCCGAGAAATTATTATTTTGAATAAATTTAATCAAGAATTTGACGCCGATAATGGCGGTAATAAATGAAACTACGAAACCAATTAGCCAAATTAGTAAATCGTAAGAGCTAAGTGACATAATCACGTCTCGGTTTTTTAATAAATCTAAGCCGGTAGCAGCGAGCATTGTTGGGATTGCTAATAAAAAAGAAAATTCGACAATGTTCTTTCTTTTTATCCCCAAGCTTAAACCGCCAATAATGGTGGCAGCCGCGCGAGAAACGCCCGGTATGATTGCTAGCGCTTGGAAAATACCGATTGTCGCGGCTTGTTTATAGGAAATATTTATTTTATTATCATAATTTCTACCCTTATCAATCGCGTTCTCGCTAGTCAGCTCTTTGCCACTTTTAGCTGAGCGATGATAATTTTCAAAAATTATTAAAATAATACCGCCAACTAGCAGGGCGCTCGCAATAACGTAATTGTTATCCATTAAGTAATTTTTGACCAGTTTATAAAATAATAATCCGATAATCGCCGTGGGTATAAAGGCGGTGGCTATTTTTCCGATTAAGTCCCAGCTTGACCAGATTTTTTTCCAATATAAAATTACAATTGCTAAAATAGCTCCTAGTTGAATTGAAATTTCGAAAGTTTTAAGAAATTCACTTGAGGGAATTTTTAACCATTCAGCCGCGATAATTAGATGCGCGGTTGAAGAGATCGGTAAAAATTCAGTTAAGCCTTCGATAATTCCCAAAACTAATCCATGGAAGATTGTCATATATTTAGCGATTGTCACCGGCGCCGTTAATTACTTGACGGGCAGCTCGAGATTGAATTTTATTTAAATTAGTTTGGGCAACATCATCGAAATTAATATTAAGTTCCTCGGCTAGTTGTGATAAATACCATAAAACGTCACCCATTTCTTTATTTATTTCTTCTTTGTCATGCTCACTAACAATTTTGTTTTTGTCACGCCATATTTTTTTAATTTTTTCCGCGACTTCGCCGGCCTCACCCATTAAACCCAGGGCGGTGTAAATAAAAGCGTTATCCTTATCCGGAAAATTAGCTGTTTCTCGAGCTTTAAGTTGATATTCACGAAATGTCATATATTTATTATATAGCTATATTTTAGCCTAGTTTTAGAAATAAATAAATGTTTCGCCATAAGGCTTTAAATTCGTCATTTTTTTTGCTATAATAACATTATCCAATTAATTATATTTACCTTATGAATTCTAAAATTTTAAAAAAGAATAAAATTAATAAAAAAGCCAAATCTCAAATCAAAAAGCCTATTATTGTTGCGGTTTCTGGCTATTTTAATCCGCTTCATGTTGGTCATTTAGAGATGATAAAAAAGGCTAAAAAATTGGGAGACAAGCTAGTAGTTATTGTTAATAATGATAGACAAGTTGCGCTAAAAGGAAGAGTGCCATTTATGTCGGAAGATGATCGCGTGGAAATTATTAAGTCGCTTCGCGAGGTTGATCGAGTAGTTTTGGCAATTGATGATTATAAACTGCCAAGCGGAGAGATCCCGGTTATTAAATCTTTAGCAAAAATTAGACCAAATATTTTCGCTAATGGCGGAGATCGTCATAATATTATTAATGTCCCCGAGTTTGATATTTGTCAAAAATTAAATATTAAATTAGTTGATGGGCTCGGAAAAAAAATAAGAGCCAGCTCTGAAATGATCAAACGAGCGTCATCTTTAAAGAAGTTAAGCGGGGATAAAAAATAATTATGCTAATTAAAAAAATTTCTAAATACTTATTGATTTCTGCAGCCATTATTTTTTTTACATGTTTAATTATAAGTTTGTTTTATATCAGAGTGGCTTATCGAGCTTTGATTGCAAACGAAAATAGATATCCAGCTTTTGTTTCAAGTATAATTAATAAAATTACCAATCAAAAACCGAAGCCACTTATTATTGCTGCGCCAGAAAAAACTTTGCGGATTCTTGAAGCTTGGACAAATAAAGATATTAGCCTCTATGTAGAGCGAGAGATGGGCTTGTCAGCGACTGAGTTTCTGACAGAGGTCGGCTTACCACAAACGGATTATCGTAGCAATAAGAATTTATCTCCACTGCTAGATTTTTCTACAAAATATAGTTTTTTAGCCGATAAACCAGAATATTTTGGTTTAGAAGGATATTTATTCCCAGATACTTATCGGGTTTATGCTAGCTCTACTGTGACTGAGGTTATTGAGAAAATGTTATCTAATTTTGATAAAAAACTAACTCAAAAAATGCGGGATGATATTAAGGCTCAGGGCAAAACAATTTATGAAGTTATTACCTTGGCTTCAATTGTAGAAAAAGAGGCCCCGATTAATTATCAAACAAAAAATAATCGTGATGCTAGAATAATTGCTGGAATATTTTTAAATCGTCTAAGTTATGGTCAGGGCCTAGAATCTGATGCGACCCTTTCATATATTTACGGCGACACCAAGCCGGCCCATAGTGGTGAAGAGCTAGAAGCTAATTCCCTGTATAATACTTATAAGTATCGCGGATTACCTCCGGGACCGATTTGCAATCCGGGAATTTTAGCCATTGAAGCTGCTATCTATCCGATCAAAACTGATTATAATTATTTTCTAAGTCCTAAAGGGAAGGATGAGGTTATATATGCGAGAACTTACCAAGAACATCTAAATAATAAATATAAGTATTTAAAATAAGTGCGAGCTCGTTTTACGAGTACGTGGGTAATTATATGTTTGGCGAACAAACAACTATCATATCTCCAAGTGAAAGCACGACAAATTCCAATAATGAGCCGGAAGGTTTTTCAAAATTAAAAAAAATTATTTTAATCGGGGCAGCGATTGTAGTGTTCATCATCTTGGCCGCTATTATTTGGTTCGCGGTCACTAAACTTAATGCACAAAAACCTAAAATAAATGAAGCGCCGGAAGTAGTAGTGGGGCTTGCCACTTCTACTAATAGTTTGCCTAATCTAGACTTGCCGACCAACGCTTCTACAACAACTGCAACTTCAACTTTTTCTAATCTAGCAGTTGAATATTTATCATTTGCTGATTTCTATAAAAATACCGATAATATTTTTGAAAGTAAGTTTTCTGATTATAAATTACCATTAAATTCAAAAATTGATATTTTGAATTATTATGATTTGTCACGAAAATTAAATTTAGATCCGGCGCTAGCGGATTTAAACACCAATGGGTTTTCAATAATTGACAATCCCTGGGCCAAAGAAGCTCCAGATTTTTATTCAATTTATGCAACTCTTGAGCAAAAACAGATACCATTTTTCATTACGTCTGATTTCATTTTTTACTATTATCAAACAATATTAAAGAAGGTTTATAAGGACATTGAAGAAAATATTTTCTATGATAATCTTTGGAGTATTAATAAAGACTTATATAATTCTGCTAAAAATCGATATGAAACGCGACTGGCCGCCATTGGTAATGTTAATGACTCAATTTTAGAAGGCGAGCGCCTGGAAACTGCCTATTTCGCGGTGGCGCTTGAGCTTATGAAACCAGCTGAGGAACAAATTGCCCCGAAGGGAACACTGGATGATAAAAATAAATTCGTTACAACTGAAACAGAACGTTTTTATTTTGTTACTCCGCCATACCTTAGGGATGATGTTTTGCGCGAAGTAAAATTAATTCGTGATTCTAAAGAAAAAGTTAAGTCGCCAGTTATGCTATATCTTCGTGATTATAGCGATTTCACGGTTCCCCGAGATTACAAAACTAATGCCCGTTTAAATAATTTTTATTTAACTACTAAGTGGCTTAATTCAGTTTTTCCTCTAAATTATAAAGATAAAAACTGTCCTAGTTGTTTATTGGATAAAGAAGATTGGCGGCTCGCTATGATTGCTTCAAGTTTTATTGCAGCTGATTTCTCCGACTCGCCTGAACTAAAAAATAAATGGGCAAGAATTTATAAAGTGATGTCTTATTTTAGTCCACTTCGAGAGGATTTAAATTATGTCTATTATCGAGATACTCTTAAGGCGGTTTTTGGTGAAAATTATAAAATAGATCAGTTATTTGATGATAAAAATCCGGAAGCAAAAAATAACATGCAAAAGCTCCAGGCAAAATTAAATGCTTTAGAATTTTCACCTTTCCTTGGTGCCATTGATAAAAAAGATCCAAGCACTAATTACCGCGTCGGTTTTAAAATGCTGGTAGAACCGTATTTGCCAAATGATTATATTTTTAGTCATCTGATTTATCCAGAAGTTGATACTTATTTGGGAACAAGCACTGCAAAGAATAACGTGACTGCCTGCTCGCTCAAAGGTAAAAGCCGTCGCTGCAACAATATTGTGCCCGATGTAATTAATTTGCTTTCACCCATTACGAACAATGATTATTTCACAGAAAATAGCAACTATTCAAATTATGATGAAGCCGCTAAAAAATTAAAAGAAAGATTGGTAACTGATTCCGTTTGGCATACTAGTAATTATTGGTCCACAATGACCTCGCTAGGGTCTTATTTAAATATAAATAAATTTGCCCTGCCTCTTTATAGTCAAACGCTTGCCTGGCGCGATCGCTCATTGAGCTCTGCGCTAGGGGCCTGGGTTAATGTTCAGCTTCCGCTCGATAAATTTACTGTTAATCAATTATTTAAAGGTCAAGGCTTTAATAATTTTTCCCGTTTTAATGAGAATTCATACATCGACCCTAATTTAAATTTGATTAACGAACTTTTAGCTACTAATTCGATGATGCAGAGAATGTTTGTTGCTTTGCAAATTAACCAAGAAGTCGTGTCGGTCTCCAATTCTTTGCAATCCCTAAATGATAATTTAATAGCCTTGCGCGGCGTAATTATAAAGGAATTAAGTGGTCAGGTTCTTGGTCCCGAAGACAACGAAATAATTAGTAACTTCGCAAAACAATTAACCATTGAAGATCACTTGGCTACACAAAAAACTTTAAATCTTAAAATACCTGGAAGCAAAAACGTCCTCCAAGAGGACATTGGAACCCTTAAGTTAATGATTCTAATTCATCAAGATGCCGAAGATACGGTCATGTCTGTTGGCCCAGTTTGGGATTATAAAGAGAGTCGTTAAGGTAAATATTTGAAGATATAAATATTATTATCGATTGTTTTCCAAGAATCAGCACTTATTTTAGCCGCATTTATAATTCTGTCGCTTTGAAACCAATATTTATTTATAACCAGATAAGATTCATTAACCCCAGTTAAAGCTCTGGCACTAGCCATAGTTTCACGACTGGGGTTTTTATATACCATATCTAAATAGAATTGGTAAAGCTCGCCACCCGTCGGGATCGGATAAAAATAAATAAGACCCTTGGCGCTTTGATAATAATGATTAAAACCGAGCTCTTTTAGGGCAGCCGCGCTAACTTGTTGATTCGCCAGGACTATATAAGGGGCACTCGCAGTTTCGGCAATTTCATCAACTGCCCTGATGTCATTAATAGAGGTGCTGTATCCACGAGAATTAAAATATTTATCAATCCGTGGGTAGGAAATATATAGACTACAGCTTAAAAGTGTTACGCCGAAAAAAAGCCAAATAATTTTGCTTGTTATGTTTTGTTTCAGAATTAAATTGATTAGTTTTTGCAAGGTAAAAAGGATTATCGGTAAAAAGAAGATCATTATTATTACTAGTAAGCGCTCAGAAAAATTACTCTGTTCATAATTTATTAAGTCAGTAAATATAATTTGACTAGAAATTAAGTAGGCTGCTAAGAGCGCACCATTTATAAATATCAGACTTTTTAAATTACGTCGATGTTGGCTGCGATAAAACAAAATTAAACTGATAGCTAAAATTATTATTAGCCAAAGATTATAATTATATTCAAAGAAATAAATAACATTCAATAAGTAATTTTCTTGTCCAGCTGTATTTAAATTCGAAAATAGATTTTTGAGAGGCTCGAAAATATAATAGAAGTTCCAGGATATTTTTTTTAGGTCATTTCCGCCCGAAATAAATAAAGCAAGCGGTAGGGCCAGGGAACTTACTATAAAAAGAAAAAAACGGAGATAATTTGTAGTTCCTTTTTTGATTTTAGAGGAGTTTTTATTTATTAAAATTAAAAGTGACCAACAAATAGCCGGGATTCCTGTTAGCGGATGAATGGCTAGGGTAGCCGTGGCTAAAATTAATGACCAGAGTGGATTACTTTTTGTTAAGCCGAAGGCGATACAGATAATTAGGAAAAGATAGCTCAAATTTTGTGGAGTTGTCAAAATAAACGGTGAAAATGTTAAGCCTAGTAAAAACAAGGGGACCAACCAACGACCAGTTTCATGATTATTGAATCTTGCAAGACGGTAACTGACAAGTGGCAAATAAATCGCTGCGAGTACTGGAACTAAAAATTTATTCAGAGCGTAAATTGATAAGCCGCTTATCTTATGGAGAATAATAATAAGACTATATTCGCCAAGGTAATAGAAAGGTTTTGGAGTGACCAGACCATATTTATCGATTAACTCCATGGTCGCTTGGTGAATGAAGGGGTCATAACCATAAGCAATTTTATATACAATAGCGGCGACACTAAAGCTTAAAAAATAATGCGCCGAGAGACTGACTAATTTGCTAGTGACAGATATCCGGCCTTTTAGAAGTATTAGAATTAAGACCAGGGAAGCGGCTGCGTAGCCGATAAAGAAATCACTGCCTACTATTTGCCAAGGTGATATCAAAGCTCTGTCACTTCGGCTTGAATACAGAAAGTATATATTCGTTAAATATATTGAAAAGTAGACTAGATAGGGCCAGTATTTTAAGTAATTTTTGTAAGATATTTTTTCTGTAATTTTAGAGGAACTTTCCGGTTTTTCGGGATTTTTAAAAAGATATTTATATAAAATCCAAAAAGCTAGACCCGAAAGCAATAAGGTGATTATTATTGAAGCCCAATTTAAGGCGTATAAATAGTAAATTCCCGCTCCAAATATGGCGATGAGGGCGAGCTCTAAAAGGAGATAGTCGCTGATATTATGGCTTATTTTGCTTAGTTTTTGGCCTATTTTCATATTATCTTAATGATAGCAAATTCTTGCTAAAATTGGCAATTTTAGGTAACATTTAAATGATGAAAACTAATTGGCCTAAATTATCAAATTTATTAATCGTCACTCTTTTGGCGCTTATTTTTTTTATTTCAACTGCTAGTTTTAATCTTTTAACGCAAGCTAAAAATTATACCAAATGGACATCACCTGATGAAACGGCAAATTATTTCTTTAGTCGGCGATATAGCGAAACGGGTCAATTAGATTACTTCGACCCGGCGGCAGTTATTGGAGATAATATTGTTATGCCTCGAAGTCTGCGCAGTGATCTTGGCTGGGTAAAGCCAGTGAGCTTTTTAGGAATAATTCTAACTTATGGCACTATCGGTTCATGGCTAGGCGCCTGGGCGATACCATTTCTAACACCATTTTTTGCCGCTCTGGGAATAATCTTTTTTTACTTGTTGGTCAGTCGAATTTTCAGGAATAATCGCGTTGGACTTCTTTCGGCTTTTCTCTTAGCGACTTTTCCAGTTTACGTATATTATACAGTACGTAGCATGTTCCATAATGTTCTATTTATTGTTTTTTTATTAGTTTCAGCTTATTTATTTTCTCTCGCTTTAGGAGAAAAAAATAAGTATAAACTTTGGGAATACTTTCGTAGCAAATTCTTTTCATTTAAATTTGATTTAACTAGAACTTTGCAAATAGGTGCCGCTTTCGCTGCCGGAACATTTGCGGGTCTAGCTATTATTACTCGGACTTCAGAACTTATTTGGCTTATTCCCGTTTTTGCTATTATTTGGATTTTCTATGCTCGTCGTCTGGGGTTTATTAAGTTGGCCATGTTTTTGGCTGGCATTTTTTTAGCACTCATTCCAATTGCTTATTGGAATACAATTCTATATCAAAACCCTTTTCGGGGAGGCTATAATGAAATGAATCGTTCCCTAGAAGAAATGAGTGTCGCTAGCGGAGCAATCGTAAAGTCAGGAATTATCGGACAAATAGACGTTTATCGAAATTATTTTCAAACTTTAACTCATAATATTTTTTATTTCGGTTTTAACGCCAGTCAGTCAATAAACATGTTTCAGCAATATGTTTTACTCATGTTTCCGGTCCTTGTTTATCTCGGCGCCTTAGGTTTATTGCTTTTATTTATACAGAATATAAAACATTTTCAGAAAAAATACTTAATCTACATTTTAGTCTGGGGAGTCTTGGGAATAATTTTAGTTTTTTATTACGGTAGTTGGAAATTTAATGATAATCCAGATCCGACCCATTTTACAATTGGTAATTCTTATACTCGATATTGGTTGCCAATTTATTTAATGTTGCTGCCCTTAGTTTCCTTAGCGATTGTTCGCGTCTCTCGCGCTTTATTCCTTATCAGCGAAAAGACACCGGCTAAAATAAGGAAAATCCTGGCCGCAGGAGTACAGGCGACCGCTATTTTAGTGATTGCCTCAATCGGAATTACTTTTGTACTTTTTGGCTCGGAAGAGGGCTTGGCGTATCTTTACTTTAATAATTTGGCTGAAAAGACAAATACAGAAAAAGTCTTTGCACTGACTGAGCCAGAAAGTATTATCATTACTCAATATTATGATAAATTCTTTTTCCCCGAGAGGCGTATAATTATGGGCAAGCTACCCAATGAAGAAATATTAAAAGCTGTACAAAATCTTGTTAATTATTATCCAGTTTATTATTATAATTTTTATTTAAATGATAAAGACGTTACTTATTTAAATGAACGTAAATTTATTTCATATAATTTAGAAATGAAATTAGTAAAGAAAATTAATGCCAAATTTGGTTTATATAAACTAAACGCTAAAGAAAATGTTGAAATTGAAAAAAATAGTCAAACAAAAAAATAAAAGCTATCATATTTTAACGATTGGCTGCCAAATGAATGTCGTCGACAGCGAACGTCTGGCAGCATTTTTAGAAGATAATGATTATCGTCTGAGCCTAGATATAAATAAGGCAGGTGTGGTTATTGTTAATACTTGCGGTATTAGACAGATGGCCGAGGATAGGGCCTATGGTTTGGTTAATACAATTCATAAAAATAATCCTGGCGCTAAAATTATCTTAACGGGTTGTTTGAGCAAAAGAGTTGATGTTAAAAAGCGTTTAAAAGGGAAGGTTGATATTTTTTTGCCGATAAATGAAATGTTACAATTACCAGATCTACTCGGCGGCGCAGAACTGACGCCTAAATTTAGTTTAGATGAAGTCAGACTCAAGCAGGGAGAAAAATATCTTAATATTTTACCAAAACACTCGAGAGAGTTTAGTGCCTATGTTCCGATTGGTAATGGCTGTAATAATTTTTGCGCTTATTGCGTTGTTCCTTATGCTCGAGGCAGAGAAGTTTATCGACCGGCTAAAGAAATTATTACTGAAGTAAAATCTTTAATTAAAAAGGGATACAAAGAAATAATGTTGATAGCCCAAAATGTTAATTCATATCATGACACTAATTATGATTTCTCTAGATTATTAGAGGAGGTTGCGGCTATTTCGGGTAATTTTTGGTTGAGATTTTCTTCAAGTCACCCGAAAGATATGAGCGATGATTTAATTAGGGTCATAGGAAAATCGGAAAAAATTTGTCCGCATTTACATTTAGCGGTTCAATCGGGAGACAATAAAATTTTAGAAATAATGAATCGTAAATATACCATTAAGCATTATGAGAATCTAATTGCTAAGGTGCGGCAAGCTAAGCCGGGCATCGCGATTACAACTGATGTCATTGTTGGTTTTCCCAGTGAAACTAAAAAGCAGTTTGAAAACACAGTTAAACTTTTTCGAAAAATGAAATATGATTTAGCCTATATCTCAAAATATAGTCCCCGTCCCGGAACTGTTTCCGCGGGAATGAAAGACAACGTTAAAGACGAGGAAAAGAAAAGACGGGAGCAGGTTCTAGATGCTATTTTGAAAAAGACGGCGCTGGCTAACAATCAGAAATATATTGGGCAAGAAATTGAAGTTTTACTTGAAGGTGTAAATAAACGCGGTAAATATTACGGCAAGATGAATACCTATCAAACTGTTTTAGTCAGGTCAGATAAAAAAATAAATAAGAAATTAATTGGCACTTTTGCTAAAGTTAAAATTACCGACACCTTACCCTTTGCTTTAGAAGGCGAATTGCAGAAATAATGAGATAATTATGTCGAGCAAAAAGTTGATAAAAAAGTCTTTAGATTCAAAACCAAAAGTCTTGGTTATTTTAGGTACTACCTCGGCTGGTAAGACCGCTATTGGCGTAAAACTGGCTTCTGAGCTTAGCGGAGAGGTTATTAGCGCCGATAGCCGCCAAGTCTATAAAGGCATGGATATCGGCACAGGGAAGGATTTAAAGGAGTATATGGTAAATGGCAAAAAAATTAAATATCATTTAATTGATGTGGTTAGTCCTAAGCAGAAATTTGATTTAGCTAAGTATCAAAAATTGGCCTTAAAGGCCATTGAAGACGTTTTGAAACGTAAAAAGCTACCAATTATTATTGGTGGCTCCGGCTTATATTTACAGGCTATTATAGATAATTATAAACTTTCAAGTGTTAAGCCAAACTTATTTAAGCGCGTTGAACTTGAAAAATTGAGTCGCGAAGAATTGTTTCAAAGACTAGAAAAAATAAAGCCTGAATTTGCTGACCGCTTAAATAATTCCGATAAAAATAATTCACGTCGCTTAATTCGTTATCTTGAAATTCTTGAAGAAAATAAGGCTGAGAAAAATAAACAAACTCCTTCTCCCTATGACTTTTTTATAATTGGCATAAGATGCTCAGATGAAGTTCTGAAAGAAAGAATTAATAGGCGACTCGATGATCGCCTTGAAGAAGGGCTTGTTGAGGAGGTCAAAAATTTACATAAAGATGGTGTGAGATGGGAGAAGCTTTTAAGTTTTGGCTTAGAGTATAAATTTGTTAGTCAATATCTTCAAGAAGTATTGGAATATGACGAGATGGTGGAAAAATTAAAAACAGCTCTGTGGCGTTTTGCTAAGCGTCAAAAAACATGGTTTAAGCGCTGGGAAAAACAGGGAAGAAAAATAAATTGGGTTGAGAATATTTCAGAAGCGATGAAATTATTTCAAAAGTTTAGTTAATAGCTCGGCCACTATCTTTGGGTTAGCCTTGCCATTTGTTTCAGCCATGACTTGTCCAACGAAGAACTGAAGGAGCGCCACTTTACCCGCTTTAAAGGCTTTAGATTGGTCCGGGTTAGCTTTAATTACTTTATTTATGGCAATTGTAAGCTCAGTCGTATTATCAAGCTGCTCAAGCCCCATTTCTTTCATAATATCAGTCGGATCTCCTCCGTTTTGATACATTTCCTCGAGAATTCTTTGACCGGCTGAAGAATTAATTTTTTCTTGATAAACAAGACAAACCAATTCCGCAAAATTTTCAGCTGTTAGTTTTAAATCACCGATTTTTTTATTGTCGGCGTTTAAATGTTTTAGGAGCTCACTGGTAATCCAATTACCGGCAGTTTTAGCTAGACGTTTTTCTTGGCGCTCTTCTTCGTCACCGTTAGCTTCAATCCAGGCATTAAGTTCGGAAATTACATTCTCAGTCCAGTCAGCTAGATTCTTGTCGTTAATTAATATTTCGGCGATATCGCTTGAGAAATTATATTGATGAATAAAACGCTCCTTTTTTACCCGAGGCATTTCCGGTAGTTCGGCTTCAAGTTTCTCTAACCATTCCTCGTCAATTTTCAAAGGAGGAATATCTGGTTCGGGGAAATAACGATAATCAGCCGAAGATTCTTTAACCCGCTGGCTAATTGTTTTTGATTCATTCTCATCCCAGCCGCGCGTTTCGGCGAGTATTTCTTCTTTGTTGTCTAGAGCAGTGGCCTGTCTTTCAATTTCATATTTAATCGCTTTTTCAACTGAGCGAAAAGAATTAATATTTTTAACTTCAACTTTATTGTTCAACTTATATTTTTTTAGAGGCTTTATTAAACCATCTTTATATTCCCAAATTCCTTTCTCTTGAAGACTAACGTTAGCTTCGCAGCGCATTTCCCCTTTTTCCATATCAGCATTGCTAATATGTAGATATCTTAAAATTTGCTGATAAGCCTGACAGAATTTTTTTGCCTCAAGCGCATCTTTTATTACTGGCTCTGTAACGAGCTCCATTAAAGGCGTTCCGGCACGATTAAAATCAAGGAGTGTATAATCTTTATTTTTAAAGTGGGCTGATTTTCCAGTATCTTCTTCGAGGTGAATGCGTGTAATCTCAACTTTAGAGTCGCCTATTTCTAAATAGCCACCGTAACAAAGAGGTAAGTCAAATTGAGAAATCTGGTAGCCCTTGGGGAGGTCGGGGTAAAAATAATTCTTGCGATCAAACTTTGATATTCTATTTATCTTTGAGTGTAAGGCGAGACCCGTTTTAATTGTAAAATTTATGGCTTCACGGTTAGGGACGGGAAGTGTCCCCGGATGGCCAAGGCAAATTGGACAAACAGTGGTATTTGGCTCTTTGCCCGTTGAATCATTGTTGCATGAGCAAAACATTTTACTCTTTGTTTTTAATTCGGCATGGATTTCCAGGCCAATAATTACATCATATTTCATATGTTTAAAATTTTCCAGAAGAGCCAAAGCCGCTAGTGGCGCGGTTTGTTTCCTCGGGAATTACTTCTTCACTTATTTTTAAATCTGTAATTGCTTGAATAAGAATTTGCGCGATTTTTTGGCCAGGAACAATATTAAAAAGTTCTTCACTTAAATTTTTAATTATTACTTTAATTTCTCCTCGATAATTAGCGTCAATTACTCCACCCATTGTTTTTATTCCTTCAAAGGCGATGCCGCTTTTATCCCAAATTAAACCAACGTAATTTTCAGGAATAGCCATTTTTATTCCTGTTGCCACAAGCGCTTGTCCGTAGGGTGAAATAGAATAATAATCATTGGCATATAAGTCATAGCCAGCATCGCCAGTATGGGCTTTTTGAGGAATTTTGGCGGAACTAGTTATTTTTTCGAGACGTAAAATATTAGTATTTGGAAGCGTGGTTATTTCGGCTGATTTTAATTTTTTATCTTCAAGCTCGGTGTTCGAATTTAAAACGGGGATTGTATCTGTTTTTTCGAAACTAGAATTTTTGACTGTAATATCAGTTTGGCGGTTATCAGTAATAATATCGCCGATTGCTTGAAAGCCAGAGTAATTATAAGTTTCTCTTGGTTTATAGATTTCTTTTTTCGGTCCCTCAAGTAAGTCACGAACGGTTTGCCAAATTTCTTCGTGAATTTCTTCAATGGCTAAGTTCGCGTTAATTTTCCACCAGCCGTATTCTTCACGAAGCTTTAAATGTGCCCAGCGAACTTTCGTCATTAATTCCTCGTCATTTTCATGTTTATGGTTATTTTCTATCGCTTGGCGAAAACGCTCGCCATCAAAAAGAAAAACCAGATCCTCGTCTATTAAATGAGAATTTATTTTTTTCAAATACGCTTCTTCAACGCCTGCGCCTAAACCCCAAGCTATTCCGGTACCCTTATAATCTTCAGCGACAACATTAATTCCGGCTTTTAATTTACTAATCAATTCATTTTGATATTGAGTACGATTTAAAGCTTGGATTGTTTGGGCTTCACGAGGACTTAGATTAAAAGGATTACCAGAACGCAAGTAGTCATTTAAAATCTCACCGGATGGCGTCAAAGAATAAATAGCATATTTCACATATTCCGCCTGGTATCCATTATTTTTTAATCGTTCCACAAGTAATTTTGCCTGGGTACTTTTACCAAGATTATTTATACCATAGAGGACGATTAATTTTCCGGGATAGTTATTCATACTTTTTTTCTAATTCAATAATTATTTTCTCAATTTGTTTATAAAGATTTTCGGGGCTGCCATTGTTATCAATTTTATAATTGGCGCCTGCCATTACTTCGGAAATCTTTATTTCCGCTTCTTTTTGACCGTCGATTAAAAATTGCTCGTATGTTTTTGAAGCGTCGTCGGCATTCTCTTGGCGTTTAATTAGTCGCTCATAACGAGTTTTTGCTTCTACTTCAATGCTAAGCAAAGTAAAACCGTCTAGATTTTTTAAATACATTATATCAGCCTCCCGACGAATACCGTCAACGACAATTATTTCATGGGGGTCATTTTTTACATCTTCAGTTAAAATTTTTGCAAAAATATCTGCACCGAAACGTTCGCGTAGCATGGTCGAAAGGTCTTGTAGATTTTCTCGGACAATCGGTAGATAAAGCCTTCCTAAAACATCCCGAAGAATTGTCGAAAAACGATGACAGCTGGCGCCATAATTTTCCTCTAGATATTTTTTAGTGACATCTTTGCCGCTGGCGACTTCGCCGACAAGACCGAGGATTATTTTTTTCATACTTTATTATTTGCTTGTAATATCGGCTAGCCCGCGACGGATATCCCAGTCATCCTTATCTAAGTCGGAATGCAATTTTAAATTTGGAAACATATCGAGGACTGCGTAATGCATTTTATGCGCAACTTGACGGAGAGTTGGATGAACCATACGACCAGATCGAAGTTCAATTACGTAGAAAGCCGCTGGTAAAGCATAAGTAGTTTGGCAATAAACATTAAAGCCCATCGCAATATAATATTGTTTTATTTCTTTGTTTGTCTCGAGTGAATTAATTTTTCCAATTTGATCTTTTATTAATATTTCGGCTTCTTGTCTTAAATCTTCTGGCAATTGCTCTAGATACCAAGAATTAAAGCCGAGTTGAGTCGTTAAAAGAGGCATTCGGCAGACACCATTGCGATGACGCTGAACATCACGGAAAGAGCCGAAGTCAAGAATAAAATTAAAATTAAAAGTTCCTAAATCCGCCAAGTAATTTGGTAGACCTATTTTTGGTGGCCTGGCATCGATAGTTTTCTGATGCTTAACTAGCTCTTCTAATTTTATAGATGTGTTTGCTAAAAAATCAGTTGCTCCTTCTGGAGACAAATAAGTATATAAATCGGAGTTTAATTTTCGATATTCTTCTTGTTCTTCGTCGAGAGCGTGTGAAAAACTATGAGAATATTTTTCTTTTAAACTATTTAAAATTTTTTCAGCCGTTTCTTTAACTTCAACCAAGGGGTGGTGCCTAAGTAAAGCAAGTTTATCCCAGGCTTGGCGTAAATTTGAATGCCAGCTTAGTTGAGTTGTTATGCCAGCTGGCAAGAAACCACGCATTATATCAAAGCCCCTGGCTTTAATAGCTTTTAGATAAACACCTTCATCTTCGTTTTCTCGGCGTGGATATTTTTCCTTTAAAAATTGTTGGATTTTCTCTTGATTAGATATATAAAAATTCATCCAGTTATTAATAATTTCTTCAGACTGGGTAGTTTTTAGAGGATCAATTATTGCTTGCTTAGACATATCGATATAGCGAGTGCTCGTTTCTTGTCCACTGTACAGCTGCCAATCTTGGATGGCTTTGTCTCCAAGCATGCTTATTCCTTCAATAAACATGGTCGTGCTTCCACAGTCAGCGATACTGGCATGGCCATAGCCAACATAGAAAGTTTCCATAAATTTTCCCGAGCCGCTCGATTTAACTTTTTCGACGTGTTCAACCACACTTTTCGGACTGCGGGAATACAAGGCTTGCATCATTGCTGAATCCTCGGGGTTAAATTCGTCGTAAATAAAAATGTTCGCCATAGAAGTTTTAAATTATAAGAGTTAATGTTTATTTTTTTATTTCATGTCCGAGTAAGTCGTCATATCTTCAGATAGTAGAAAAAAATCTAAGCCCGCTTCTTTAAATATTTCTTTACTACGGGCACTAGCATGATAATCTTGAGCGCAAACAACTCGCTTAATACCAGCGTTGATAATCATTTTAGCGCAGGTATAACAGGGAGTCATTTTACAATATAAAGTTGAACCTTCGAGGGCAATGCCCATTCTAGCCGCTTCACAGATCGCATTTTGTTCGGCGTGAGCAGTGCGGATGCAATGACGGGTTTGTGTTCCGTCCTCGTGAATAACAGTATGCATTTCATGACCAACTTCGTCGCAATGAGGAAGTCCGACTGGGGAGCCAACATAGCCGGTTGAAATAATCCTTCGATCACGAGTAATGACGCAACCGGAGCGGCCACGGTCGCAGGAACCACGACTACCAACCATCTCCATTATCTTAATAAAATATTCATCCCAGGAGGGACGTTTATAGACCTCAGTCATAATATTTTTTTAATTATTTAGTACTTACATTTTAATATATTATTAGAGAAAAATAAATCTTGACAGATAGTCTTTTCTGTCTTCAAGGGCTTTAAAAAAGCCGAGAAAAGAGCTAAACTATTAGCAGAGATTAATTATTTAATAGAGCTTTAATAAATTATCCGCATGCTAGAAAAATTAATCGAAAATTTAGCTAATAATAAAGAAGTTTATTTTAATGTCAAAGTTATTCCCGGATCTCCAAAAACGGAGATTCGTGAAGAAATGGCTGATGGGACTATTAAAATCGCCATTGCTGCTCAAGCAGAGAAGGGTGAGGCTAATCAAGTGATGATTAATTTTATTGCCAAAGCTCTCGGGGTTAGAAAATATCAAGTAAAAATAATTAGCGGATTAACTGATAAAAATAAATTAGTTAAGGTCAGTCGTTAATAAAATCACCAAAAATATGGATTTGTCTGTTATTATTGTTTCCTGGAAAGTTAAAGACAAGTTAAGAAATAATCTAAACGCTTTGTTTAACTCACAAGGCGATTTTAAATTTGAGGTATTTGTGGTTGATAATAATTCTAGTGATGGAACGATTGAGATGATTGGCAAGGAATTCCCCTTGGTCAAATTAATAGCTAATGCCGATAATCGCGGATTTGCAGCCGCCAATAATCAAGCCCTAAAATTAAGCATTGGAGAATTTGTATTACTTCTAAATCCTGACATGCAGCTTGAAGCGGTAACTCTCTTTGCTGCTCTAAATTGGGCGAAAAATAATTCAAGGGCGACAGTTTCCGGCTGTAAATTAGTAA
>JBBSAU010000007.1:0-16988 GCA_038251925.1 Patescibacteria group bacterium
CCTTGATACAGCCCTGCATAAAACGGGGCTTTTTTATTTTCAAAATAGTTTTGAATATTAATGAATTGATTTTATGGTATTTAAAAGGTATCTTATAATTATAGAATTAAATGTAATCAATAAAAATATGAAAATTAAAGAGATCAAGGCTTTGCAAATACTAGATTCGCGCGGTAATCCAACTTTGTCAGTGACAGTTGTTTTAGAAAATAATCTAAGTGCTTCGGCCGCCGTGCCAAGTGGCGCCTCAACCGGTAGTTATGAGGCAGTCGAGCTTCGCGACGGTGATTTATCTGTTTACTTCGGAGCGGGCGTTTTGCATGCCCTTAAAAATGTTGAAGAAATAATTGCCCCAGCTTTAATTGGTTGTGATGTAAGTGATCAAACAAAAATCGATGAAATAATGATAAATCTTGACGGCACTGAGAATAAAGCGAACCTTGGCGCTAATGCAATTCTTGGAGTATCAATGGCAGTTGCTCGAGCCGCGGCCCTAAGTGTTAGCAAACCTCTTTATGAATACTTAGTAAAATTTAATCCTGAGTTTTCGGGTATTTATCAAATGCCTGTACCGATGATGAATGTTCTTAACGGTGGTAAGCATGCGAATTGGGCAACTGATATTCAGGAGTATCTGATTTTACCGGTTGGTGCCAAGTCAATTACTGAAGCGGTTAGAATGTGCGCTGAAATTTATCAAACTTTAAAAAAAGTTTTGAAAGGCAAAGGCTATGGTATCGGTGTGGGGGACGAAGGCGGCTTTGCCCCGGCGGTTTCAACTAATGAAGAGGCTTTCAGTTTATTGGTTGAGGCAGTCTCAGTGGCAGCTTATACTTTAAATAAGGATATTGTTTTTGGGATTGATGCAGCGGCAACTGAATTTTATAAAGATGGAGTCTATCATCTAAAAAAAGAAAATAAAAACATGAGCAGCGCTGAACTAATTTCTTTTTATCAAGATTTAAGCAAGCGTTATCCAATCAGATCATTTGAAGATATTTTAGCTGAGGACGATTGGGATGGCTTTCGTGATTTTACAAATGCCTATAATCGAGAAGTGCAGGTCGTCGGCGATGATTTATATGTGACTAATGTTAAGAGACTGGAAAGAGGAATTGCTGAAAAAACAACTAATTCAATTTTAATTAAATTAAATCAGATTGGCACCTTAACGGAAACAATCGAGGCGATTAATAAGGCCCGCGCTAATGGCATGACGGCAGTTATTTCTCATCGCAGCGGTGAAACAGAAGACCCCTTTATTGCTGACCTAGTGGTCGCTATGGGTACTGGTCAAATTAAGACGGGTGCTCCGGCCAGAAGCGAGCGGACTGCCAAATATAACCGTTTAATGGCTATTGAAGCTGAACTTAAGGGAAAATCAGAGTATGCTAAATTTCCGTTCTAAATTTGACATATATTAGATTATGTATTAATATAATTTATCGATCTTTAAAATAAATTTAATAAACACCTAAAACCGTAAGCGATGAAAACAAAAAAAAGAATCATGCTAAAAGCTCTGATTGCCTGGGCTTATTTATTTATAGCACTCATTCTCGTGTTTTTAATAACCTTAGCCACTCCAGCGACGAGAGAGTTGAACATTATTAGCCAAACTGAGAATATGCCTGGCATCCTACTCTTGCTTGCTGCGCTGATATACATGATACATTTTGTTTACGGGGGAATTTTGTACCCCGATAAATATTTAGGACTACTTAATTCCTATGATCGCCAGGTTAAAAATGAATATGACTTTTCCGATTTTAGGGGCTTGTTTGCAACCATGCTGGTTGTTTGTGCTCTAATATTGGGTCATTTCTCTTTTTCATTTTGGTACGTGTATGTCGTCTGGATTATCTTGAATGTATTATTAACTTATTTTACTCGAACTGATAATTTGTTTAAAGAGGATTCAGTCATAATTGATGAGCCAAAAATAATGCTTTGGAAAAAACCTGATGCCAGTGGCCATTTGTTTACGCAGATCAACTATTTGTCGCCCACCCTGGGAGATGATATAAATTGGAGTGAGAAAATAATAACAATTTATATTGGAGAACAGGCTAAGATTTGGGAGGAAATAAATTCTGAGCGGGATAAGCGAGTTAAAATAGACCAATAAATAGGTCTAGCAATATTATGATTAACAGGAGGTCTAAAAACCTCCTTTTTTAATGCCTAAATTTTGCTTATTTTAAATAAAAATATTATAATATAAATGTAGTCAGGAGGATGGTGCTACTTTAATGTCTATTGACATATTTATATAAATATGGTATAATAATTCTGTGATTAGTTATTGTATTTGCTAACAATTTAAATATAGGAGGAGCCAAACCATGAAAGAAAGAGTTCTTTTAATAACTTTACTGTCACTGATACTTACCGCGCTAATAGTTTACATTCATCCTCTCCATATTTCAATGGTAGGAATGATTGTTACTTTTTACATAACTCTGCTCATAACTTCACTGCTTTACTTTGGGTCACTAAGAACCAATAATGCAAATGATGCATAGTTACGACCGCACAAATTTTAGAAACCATTTTTTCTTCCGAAAAGATGGTTTTTTATTTTTTATAAGCAGAAGTTATTTTTTAATGACTGGATGAATAAAAAAAGGTATAATTAATAAATAAGTAGTCGCACATAAATTTATGAAATTTTTTCAAAAACATAAAAATTATTGGCAGGATAAGTCTTTTTTAAAAAATGTTGCTGTTGGTTTATTTATGTTGGCAATTAGCTTAATAATTAATTCTTATGCTCAAGCTTATGCCGCCAGTCATATTAGCAATTCAGTCACAGATATAGTTTTGGATAGTATTCCTGTTGTCGATGTGCATTTGATATATTCTGAAGGTGCTCTTTTATTTCTGGGAATTTTATTGGCCGTCCTTTTTTACGAGCCAAAATATATACCCTTTGTTTTAAAAAGTATGGCACTTTTAATTATTACTCGATCCTTGTTTATGGTGATGACGCACTTAGCTCCGCCAGCTGATGAGATATTTATTAATCCGAATGACTATATTCAGCGCTTAAGTCAGGGTGACGATTTATTCTTTTCGGGTCATACAGCCTTTCCTTTCTTGGTCGCTTTAACTTTTTGGAAAAATAAATATTTAAAGTACGTGTTTCTTATCTTTACTATAATTGGTGGGGCAGCGGTACTTTTGGGGCATCTTCATTATTCCATAGACGTTTTTGCCGCTTTGTTTATAACCTTTTCCATATTTCATATTTCGAGGAATTTATTTATTAAAGATTACCAGCGTAGTCAGTCACTATAATATATATGAACATCTCTTTGCCGAGCAATATCCGGGGGCTTTCTAGCCTTGAAGCAAAAAAACGCCTAGAAGCTGAAGGTTATAATGAATTGCCGGCTGGAAAGAAGCGCTCACTTTTTAAAATAATTATCGACATTCTTCGAGAGCCGATGATTTTGTTATTACTTGCTTGTATTTCTATATATATTGCTACCGGAGATTTAAGTGAGTCTGTTGTTCTAATGATCTCAATCGTATTTATTATTTTTATTTCTATTTACCAGGAGAATAAAACCGAAAAGGCACTTGAGGCGCTGAAATCATTGGCCAGCCCCCGAGCTCTTGTTTGGCGCGATGGCAAGCTAAACGAAATCGAGGGTAGGGAAATTGTTTTAGGGGACCTTGTCTTCGTAAAAGAGGGAGATTATATACCAGCCGATAGTGTTGTCATTTCTAATCAAGGACTGATTATTAACGAATCACTTTTAACGGGAGAGTCAGTGCCAGTAACTAAGAGCGAAGGAAATAAAGACTTAGCTTTGTCTCGACCACAAGGAGAAGGGTCTCCTTTTGCTTACTCAGGCACAACAGTTTCTTCTGGTAGAGGCATTATTTTAGTAAAAGCCTGTGGAGCCAATACTGAAATTGGTAAAATCGGAAAGATTCTGAATGAAGTTGAGCTAGGTAAGACAAGCTTACAGAAAAATTTTACCAGTCTTGTTCAATATATATTAATTATTGCCATTTTTTTGTGTTTGCTGGTGTTTGGTTTAAACATTCTTACAAGACACACCTTTATCCCAAGTCTCTTGGCAAGTATAACTCTGGCTATGGCTATTTTACCGGAAGAATTTCCAGTTGTTTTGGCTATTTTTTTATCAATTGGTGCTTGGCGCTTATCGCAGCATAAAGTATTGGTAAGGAAAATGAGCGTGGTCGAAAGTTTGGGAGCAGCGACTGTTCTTTGCATAGACAAAACAGGCACCCTGACTTTAAATAAAATGAAGGTATCAAAGATTTATTTAGACGCCGAAAAAAAGTTTTTAAATATTTCTGAAGAGTTATTAAATGATCCAGTCTTATTAAAAAACGATTCTTTAAAGTTAATAATTAAAGCTGCTTCATTGTCTAGTAACCGACAAACATTTGACCCTCTTGAGGTGGCTATTAAAGATTTGCGTCATCAGATATTTCATAAAGATATTTATGACATTTTGAAATTGGTGCAGGAGTATCCACTGACAAGCGATTTTTTAGCAGTTACAAATGTTTGGCAAATGGGCAGTAAGTTTAGCGCCTATATAAAAGGAGCCCCTGAGCTAATAATATCTTTAAGTAATTTAAGTAATATTGATAAAAGAAAAATTACAAAAGTAATTAAAGAAATGGCTAGAGACGGATTAAGAATTATTGGCGTGGCACATCTGCCGAATGTGAAGAAAAACTTTAATATCCAAAAAGAAAAACTAATTTTTTTGGGGCTACTAGGTTTCATGGATCCAGTCAGGCCAGCCGCCATTGAGGCTATCAAAGAATGTTACCGGGCGGGAATAAGCGTTAAAATGATTACTGGCGATTATCCCGAGACAGCCAGAAGTGTCGCCTGTCAGATCGGTCTTAAAAATTACGACGAAATAGTGATTGGTCAGGATTTTATTGATTTAAGTTCTAAGGAATTAACCAAACGAATTAGGCGGAGTAGTGTTTTTGCGCGAATGATGCCAGAGTATAAATTAAAAATTATAAGTGTATTAAAAAAAAATGCTGAAATAGTTGTGATGACTGGAGATGGGGTAAATGATGGACCGGCTCTTAAAGCAGCGGATATTGGCGTTGCTATGGGTAAAAAGGGAACGGATGTCGCCCGTGAATCAGCTGGGATAATTTTATTAGATGATAATTTTGCTTCTTTAGTGGCTGGTGTTAAGGAGGGTCGAAAAATATTTGATAATTTACAACGGGCCGTTGTGTATTTAGTGGCCGTGCATATTCCCATTGCGGCCCTTTCTCTACTGCCAATTATTTTGGGCTGGCCCTTAATTTTTTTTCCGGCCCATATTATGTTTTTAGAATTATTAGTTGATCCGATTTGCTCGATTGTGTTTGAAGCGGAACCGGCTAGCGCTGGTTTAATGTCGCGTAAACCACGGGATTCAAAAAAATCAATTTTGAACAAGTCTAATTTTATTTTTAGTTTAATTCAAGGTTTTAGTATCTCAGTATTTGTTTTTTTAATTTACTATCTTAGTCTTCATTTCGGTTTAGAAAGTGGCCGTATTCGCGCACTGGTGTTTACTACTTTAGTAATTGCAAATATCTTAATGGTTTTATCAAATCGTTCCTGGACAGAAAGTATATTTAAAAATATTCGCAAAAAAAACAGGTTTCTTTGGCCAATAATTGGGACAGCCGCAGCTTTCCTTGTTTTTGCTATTTATAATCCATTTTTAAAAGATATTTTTAGTTTTTCTTCGCTGACTTTAAGTGATTGGTTCTGGTCATTCATTTTTGCATTTTGTCCTGCTTTAGTTTTTGAAATTATAAAATTTAGCAGTAAACAATATAAAGCTTAACTATTGTATTTCTAATTTTTTAATAAAAAAGCATTGGTTTTTCCAATGCTTTAATTTTTAATTTGAATTGAGTTTTATTTTTTAGACTAAAGTATGGGGCCTTAGCTTGGCTATACTTTTTTCTAATAGTTTTTTCAAAACGGGATCAGAAATTTTATCACTGTCATGATCTATGAATTCCTGGGCAATTACTGTCTGCCCCTGGTTCTGGTAATATATTGATTGCATGATTGCCTGGATCTTGTCTAATTGACGAGCAATTTTTGCTCGTTCAGTTTCACCTGATTCAAATTCCAACCATAAATCAAATATTTCTTTTCCGGATTGTCCGAGCTCTTTGCAAATTTCAAGCATGGCTAATAATTCTTGCTCAAACTTTTTTTCATGTGTCTGGCGGTGGTCTTCGGGACAAAAGGAGTCGGTTCTGATATCGCCAACACTTTTATTGGATTCGGCCCAATCATGAATTTTAAGCATTTTAATAAGACCAGGTATATGGCTGAAATAACGATTTGCCAGAATGATTAGCTTTTCAGTATGCTCATAAACCGTTTCCGGTTTTATGACTCCACGGTCTTTGTAACCGGTGCGGGGAGTTTTGGATAGTGCTTGAATAATCGTATAAACGAATATACGTCGCTGCCCCTTAAAATTAAGAGGAAATTGGCTAATTGTTTCCATGGTTTAAATATTTAGGTTTCGATATTTTGTTAAGGTTCAAGATTATGAATGCGATTTATTAGCTTATAATTTTTAAGCTTTTTTGTCAATTTTTAATTGATTTAGTGTATTTTTTGGGTTAATATTTTAGTATGGATAAGTTGTTTATCAAAAATCGAAAAAATCAAAAAATATCTGTATTAATTGAGAGGTCTCTAAATCCGCAGGGTCTTGTTTTTATTACTCATGGACTAGGTGACTCAAAAGAAGCCCCGCACATTGAAATGTTTGCTAAATGTTTTCGAGATAATAATTATCACGTAGTCCGTTTCGACACTACAAATTCATTTGGTGAAAGTGATGGCAAATTTGAAGATGCAAGCATTACAAACTATTTTGAAGATTTAGAGGATATTATTAATTGGTCAAAAGAGCAATCTTTTTATATTGAGCCATTTATTCTATGTGGTCATAGTATTGGCGCTATTTCTTCAATTCTATATGCACAAAAATTTCCCGATCTTGTTAAGGCTCTGGCTCCGATTTCAACGGTTATTAGCGGGGAGCTAAGTAAAGAGCAGTATACAGAAACTGAGTTGGCAAATTGGGAGAGGACGGGCTGGCTTATTGAAAAATGGGGAAAAACTGAAGTAAAGCTGAAGTGGTCATATATGCTTGATAAATTGAAATATAATATATTGTTAGACGTTGATAAATTAGTTATGCCGGTCATTTTAATTGTCGGCGAGTTAGACCACTGCACATACCCGCGTCATCAACAAATTTTATTTGATGCCCTGCCAGGTCGTAAGGGAATCTATATGATAAAAAACGCTCCCCATACATTTCGTGACCCAGAACATCTCGCGGAGATTTATCAGATATTAGATAAATGGCTTAAAGTAATTTAATTTTATGATTGAGCTATTAAATATTGTTAATGGTGAGGATAAAATTATTGGCACGGGTAGCCGCTCGGAAATTCATCAACGTGGCCTTAGGCATCGTGAAATACATGTCTGTTTTATAACCCCGAACAAGGAAATTATTTTTCAACATCGCGCTAAAGATAAGGATACTTTTCCAGACTTGCTTGATATTACGGTTGGTGGTCACGTTGAAATAGGCCAAAGTTATGAGGAGACTGCTCTAAAAGAAACAGAGGAAGAAACTGGACTAAAATTAAAAATTGATGATTTAATTTCTATTTCCAAAGTTAAGCGAGAGGCCAAAGATGAACAAACAGGGAAGATTAATAAGGTTTTTAACTCTAGATATGTATATATTTATCGAGGTAAAATTGAGGATTTAAAAGTAGAGCTCAGAAAAGCTATTGGCTTTGAGGCCTGGCCTATTGATAAATTATTGAATTTGAACGATGCTGATAGAAAGCGCTTTATTCCCTACGCTTTAGAATTTGTGACTACAGAATTGCCGAGTTTTATAAGTAAAATAAAATTAATTTAAATAAGTTTTTAACTATTTATAACTGTATGCTTTTTAATCAAAACAAATTTTTTCGCGATATGGCTAAAAATCCCGACATGTTTCCGGAGGACTTATCTGAAAAGGCTGAGGTCAAAGCCATGATTCTTGAAGATGAACAAAAGACTAATTTGGCAAATTTAGATTCAAAAAAATATGAAGCCGAGGATAAAAGTGAGCTTATTACGCCAGTAGGTGAATCTTTTAATAAAACAGTTGACTTGGTCCGATCGGGAACGCTTCTGCCGGAATTTAAAAATAATATCGAGGAGCTAAAACTTATTGAAAAAAGAAGAGATTTAATTATAAATTATCTTGCAAATATTTTGGAAGATATAAAAAATTATTTGAGCCAGGTTAACTATTTGCAACTTCAAAAATTAGCTGATTATGAAGATTCTAGTAAGTATCAAGAAGCGATCGGACACTCGGATACTTTGCGGCGAAGTTACCATAATAAGTTGATTTCAGACATCAAAATCGCTATGCGCTTAATTAATATTAATTATAATATTGATTACCCAGAATCCTTACGTCTCAAAGAAGAGGCGAGGATGCCGGAGCGCGAAGGAGTAAGCGCCGAGCATTTGCAAGAATTAATGAGACAGCGTAAATATGAAAAATTTCCGTATTCAGCTGGAGCCTTTATTGATTTTAGTAAAGCCCCAAAAGATCCAACTGGGGAACGAGAATATATTGCTGTTTGGGCCCTACTGATTTATAAGGATTTATCTGAGCTTTCCAATAGAATGAGGACGGAAAAATAGATAAGTATTATTTTGAGATAAATAAAAAAACTCCTATTTGTTTTTAAGCATAGGAGTCTTTGATTTCTTGTCTAGTAAAGCTTATCATAATTTCGCGAGCGAAATTGTAAGTGCTTGTGCTATCAAGTTCTAGGATAATTTTTACCTTTCTCGCGCAAAGCGGACTAAGTTTAATAACTTCACGAAATCTCTGAACTCCTTTTTCAAGTTTGTCCTGAGCTTCAAGTTTAAAAATTCTTTTAGCCTGAAAGTCGTATTCATCATTGGTTAATTGGTTAGCGGCGATGATGACATCCTTCATGATTTTTGCTTCTCTGATAATTAGTCTGACGGTTTCCATTAGAGGTTTTTTTGAGTAAAGAACAAGAAAAAATGCACTTTTGCATTAGGTAGACTATTTATAGCATTAATTAAAATAAATGTCAATAGCCTCGTGCTATGTTTTAATTTGTCGATAAGCTTGTCCTAAATGATTAATATTTGACTTTTTACCAGCTAGCTATAAAATATGCTAATATATAAAGACATATGTATAATCGGGCTAAAATTGAAAAGCTTTTAAAATTAGCGATATTCATAGGACTGCTCGCCTTGCTTATTATTGTTTTCTCGCAAAAAATTGAATTTACTTCAGTTGACTTAGGTCGTCATCTTGAAAATGGCAAAATCATTTTGTCAGATCGCCAAGTTTTATTTAAGAATTTATACTCATACACTGAGCCTGATACAATTTTTATTAACCATCACTGGTTGGCGGGGGTAATTTATTACGGGGTATATTTGGTCGGTGGTTTTAAATCACTATCTATTTTAAATATCCTGCTAATATTATCGGCTTTTATTTTATCGTTTAAACTCGCTAAAAAAAGGGCCGGTTTTTATATTTCGGCTCTTCTAGCTATTCCCGTAATATTTTTAATGGGCGAAAGGGTTGAGGTCAGACCGGAGATATTCAGCTATTTTTTTATAATTCTAACTTGGTATATTTTAGACTACGTCAGCGAGAAAAAAAATTATCGCTTTCTTTATTGGCTCGTTCCGTTATTTGCCCTTTGGGTAAATATTCATATTTATTTTTTTATTGGACTGGCTCTTGTTGCTTTTAAATCTGCTGCCGAATTTTTACCTGTCTTTATTATAAGTAAAGGAGACTTTAAGCAAAGATTTTTTAAGGCTTGGAATAAATCGCGACTTTGGATAATTAATTTAGGAGTATTATTTTTGACTTGTCTATTTAATCCTAATTTTATTCGGGGACTGCTTTATCCTTTTAATATTTTTAAAAACTACGCTTATGAAATTGCCGAGAATAAATCAGTATTTTATTTAGAGCACTTAATGGTAAATTATAATATTCACATTTTCAAAATTTTAATTTTCTTATTATTATTATCCTTCTTTGCTCGTTTTTATTTCCTTAAAAAGCTAAATTTATTTGAAATATTTGTCGGTATTTTTTTCTCTTTATCGGCTCTTTTTGCAGTGCGCAACTTAGCCATTTTTTCTTTAGTATCTTTGGTTCTACTTAGTGAGAATTTAGTATATCCTCTTGATTACTTAAAAAAGAATATTCTTTTTCTACGACTTGAAATTAGAGATAAGTATCGCTTATATTTTGCGGTTTTTATTTTATTAATCATCCTGATCAGCATTCCTTATTTGATTATTGATTCTAATCGTTTAAATCACTTCATGAAAAGTTCTCTTGGTTGGGGTTTGAAAACGGGAAGCGAGGAATCAATTGATTTTTTTAGGGAAAACAAATTAAGCGGTCCGATATTTAATAATTACGATTTAGGAAGTGCGCTTATTTTTTGGCTTTATCCCAGCGAGAAAGTTTTTGTTGATAATAGACCGGAGGCATACAGTAACGATTTTTTTAATAACATCTATCGACCAATGCAAATGGAAAGAGCTAAATGGTTAGAATATAGCGCCAAGTATAATTTCAAAATTATTTATTTTTCTCATACTGATTTTACTCCTTGGGCTCAAAAATTTTTAGGTGAAACACTAGATACTAATTGGAGTTTAGTTTATTTTGATCGTTATACAGTTATTTATTTAAATAAAACTAATAACGATAAAGATCTCATTAAGAAATTAGAAATGAGTGAGAATGCTGTGAGAGAGCGCTTGCGCTCGCTCGCGACGAGTTCAGACTTAGAAGGAAAACTTCGGCTCGCTTCTTTCGCAGGGCTAACTCGTCATGCGGATTTAGCGGAAGAAATTTATCGAGATATTATATTTGAATATCCCGAGAATGCTTTAGTTTACGCCTCTCTGGGCTCTCTTTTTGCCGGTAGTCAAGACAGGCAAATTCTTTTAAGTTCGCTTGATTATTATAAAATAGCACTGGCGAGCGGCTACCGTTTACCGGGGATATATAATCAGATGGGGCTCGTAGAATGGCGTTTGGGTCGTTACGAAAATGCCGAAAGTAATTGGCAGGGAGCTTTGAAATTAGAAAGAAAAAATACTTCGGCCTTATATTATTTAGATCAAGTTAATAAATTAAGATTACAAGGAGAGCTTAAATAAAATTTAAAAAAATAATTAAATTTAACTAATTTTTTCTCGGATTAAAGTTTTAATTGCTAAAAGCCCATCGCGGGCTTTTATTTTTTTCCCTTCACTGTAACCACGACGCTTATAGCTAATCGGAATCTCAATTATTTTATATTCGGCTTTCAATAACTGGGCGGTAATTTCAGGTTCTATTTCGAAACGACCACCGCTTAGTTTTATCTTTTCTAAGGCACGGCTGGGAATCAGTTTAAAACAGGTTTCCATATCTGTTAAATGACTCCGGTAGAGAGCGTTAGTTAAAGAAGTTAAAAAATAATTAACTAAAAAATGAAAACTAATACGCTTGTTTAATAAAAACCGGGAACCGTAGACTATGGTTTTCTCAGAGCTTAATCCAGTTATCTTTTTATATAAGGAAATTATATCCGCGGGATCATATTCGGCATCGGCATCACAGACTATAAAAAATTCTCCACTTATCTCTTCGAGGCCGCGTTTAACAGCTGCGCCTTTGCCTTGATTTTTGGGCTGATCGATAAGTTTAAATTCATACTTTAGTTTCAATTTATGTAAAACTTCCAATGATTTATCGCTTGAACCATCATTAATAATAATTATTTCTTTTGGTAGATCGATTTCAAAAACCCGAGGTAGATACTCGACGAGGATTTTTTCTTCATTATATATGGGAATAATTATTGAGATGATTTTCTGGTTCATAAATGTATAGTCTGGCTATATTATAACACTATTTTCTAATTTTCAACTATTTTGAAGCGGAAGCTTTCGGCTTTCTCGCAAGCTGCTTCAAGAGGTAGAATTAATCTCTTAATTAGTGAATTATTTTTAGTATCATTAATTTCTGACATCTTTAGCCGCGCAACCCTAAGTAAATCATTTAGTTTTTTGATTATTTGCGGACTAGCAAATTCCGAAAATAATTCGAAGCTCAAGGCTGATGATTTTTTTAAATTAATTTTTAGATGTTTATTTTTGGCGGCCAAAATAATTGGTCGAGTCGCTAGGGTTATTAACCCCTTATTTAAATCTTCGAACCAATCGTAGCTGTCGTCCGCTAATTGTTTGGCCGATAAGGCATACTTAAAAAAGTCTAAAGTTGCTCTCGCCTTAGGACTGTTCATTTTGTAGCCCAAGTGTGCTAAAAGAGCCATTTGGCCCAAGGCTAGGGTCATTGACTTAGATGAGAGCGATGATGCTCTTTTCTGCTCTTCAAGCTTTTGGGGAATTATGACAATCTTATTTTTAATGGCCAGTTTAGGAGATAAAATTTCCGCTTGATTACTTTTATCAAGGGCGTCACTCAGTTTGTTTAAAAGTTTATAATAGTCATTAGGTAGATGAAGTTCATAATGAATTTTTAACCAGTTGCGCATAAGTTTATTTGCTTGCGGTAATTTTGAACTTACTCCTTCGTCATCATAAAAGTCATCATAAATATTTAAAGCTTGCCATAACATAAGCTGCGCATTTTGTATTTTTGGCAAAACTCCTTTTATTTTTTTTTGCTCTTTAGTACTCAGTACCCGGCTAAACCAAAGTGGCCAATAATAAACCATTTCTTTAAGCATTTTGTTTAGGAATTATAATTTTAAAAATTGTGCCTTCTCCGATGGTGCTCATGACGTTGATTCTGCCACCAAAATCTTTTTCTACTATATTTTTAGTCGAAGATAATCCCAGGCCCAAACCTTGTCCGGTAGTTTTCTTTGTGCTAAAAAAAGGTAAAAATATTTTTTCAAGATTAATTGCTTCAATGCCTTCGCCACTATCAGAAATAGTAATTTTAATATCTGTTTCGCGCTCATCTAAGTTTAGACAAATATTTCGATTTTGAGATTTTTCACATGCCTCAATAGCATTAGCAATGAGATTTGAAATAATTTGTCCAAATTTAAGGGCATCGCCGGTCAGCTCTACTTCCCTTAAGCCAAGAAACTCAATCTTTACTTGGGCGCGTCGCGCTTTGTAAGAAAGTATTTGGATGATCTGGTTAATCTCTTGATTTAGTGAAAATTGCGTAATTATACTTTCACGTGAGAGTTGTTTTTTTATACTGCTAATGAGACTTTCCATTTTGCTTGTCGCTAACAGGGCTTGACTTAAGTATGATTTAGCACTTAAGATTTTCGTATCTGTTTCAGTTTTGATTTGTTCAAGATTTAAAGAGACGGCGCTAAGCGGATTAATTAGATCATGAAAAATGCCAGAGGAGAGGCGCCCGAATTCTGCAAAGCGATATAGCTGATTTATTTTTTCCGCTTCAAGCTCACGTAATTCTTTTGTTCTGGCCTCGACTTTTATTTCGAGGAAATCGCGTTCTTCTTTTAGAAGGGATTCACTTTTTTGCGCTCTTTTTAATGAGCGATTTAATTCGCGGCAGAAAAGCCATGAAATGAGGGAAATTATGGATAAAAGTACAACATAACTAATTGCATCAGCTATTTGGGCTGGCTCAGTGCGCCAGTAATCTTGCACATTTATTAAACCGCTAGCCTGCTGGTTTGTTAGGTAGATTAAAACTATAGCTATTAAGAAAGTATTTATAAACGCGAAGCGAGCCCCGAGCAAAATCCCTGATAAAAGAATAACTAAAACACTTAGTAAGAGAGCGGCTGGTAGGTCCGCACCCCAAAAATAGAAAGAATAAAACATTGGCAGGGCAAAAATACTGATGAGAAAGACGGATACGGTTTTAAGCCAAGCGTGATGACTGAGTTTTAAGAGAATGAAAAAAAATATGAAGATAAATAAGCTTATCCAGAGTGGTAATCCGCGCTTATCAGTATAAATTAAATAATCAGTGATTCTAATTATGTTAAGAATGAAAAAACTAATTAGAGAAAAGACAAGAATAATATTTATAATTAATTCCTGACGTCTAAGGTCTTCATTAGATTGTCGTGGTAGAACTAATTTTTTTAGCCATTTTAAAATCTTCATATAAATTATTATTAAAACACTCCCGCCGTTAGAGGGAGTGTTTTTAGTTTTAATAACGCCAAGGTGTGCCCGGATTGGAATTTTTTGCCTTAATGATAGCTAAAGAGGCTGTTTTTTTAATTTTTTTCTTCATAATATTTTTTTATTAAACTTATTAAGCAATATCGACCTTTCTGCACCTTAGTTTATTGCTGTTATTAGTTTAGCAAAACTATTATGAAGAAAACTTAAATAAAATATAAAATAATTATTTATTTTTCGGAGTCGACTTTATAGCCTCGGTTTGAAGCTGTAAAAATATAGTGCTCGCTTAGTGTTTCAATTTTTTTTCTAATATTCATAATGTGTACCTCGACAGTGTTTGAAAAAGGGTCAGCATTTTCATCCCAAACTTTATCAAGAATATTTTGCCGTGATAAGAACTTGCCTTTATTAAGCATTAAATATTCAAGAAGAGAAAATTCTCGCGCCGACATTGGAATACGTACACCTTTTTTTGAGACTAAGAATCTATCGGCATCAAGTTCAAGGTTTCCAATTCGCAAAACTTCTCCCGGTAAATTATGGGGACGACGTAAAAGGGCTTGAATTCGAGCCAAGAGTTCCGTCACGGCGAAGGGTTTAATTAAATAATCATCCGCGCCTAAATTAAATAATTGAATTTTATCATTTAATTCATCCAGAACAGTGAGAATTATTATTGGCGTAAAGCATTTTTCCGATCTTAATCGCTTAACTATTTCAAATCCACTCAAGTTGGGCAAGTTGCAGTCCAGTAGAATTAAATCATAGTTAACCGAAAGCGCTAATTCTAAGCCTTCTGGGCCATCTGGAGCTGATTCAACTTTGAAACCAGCGTTAGTTAGGATAAGCGTAAGCGAGAGAATTAAACTCGGATCATCTTCGATGATAAGTAAAGGCATATATCCTTATATTTTATATAAATGTTATAAAATTTACAATTAAATTATATCCAACCCGTATTAATTAGGCAGTACTTATATTGTAGCTGAATCATTATGAAGAAAATATAAAGTTTTTAAGTGATTGTGGATAACTCAATAATTTTTTAAGTTGTTTGCCATTCTTAGAAATTCAGGATATTATTATTAATAATATGAGGTCAAAAATATTCAAAATTGCTCGTAAAACTGAATCATTGTCGGTTCTACGAGATAAAGAGGCTGATCCTTTTATAATTTCAGAGGGTGGTTTTAAATATGGTCAACTAAAGGACTCTTTTTATTATTCAGATTGGACAGAGCAATCATTCTTAGCTGATAAGGGCCGAAAAGAAACCGTTAGTAGAAATTTTAATTTTAAAAAATTAAAATATTATGCACTTTTTGTTTTTGTAGCCACAATGATTCTTGTCGGTCGTTCGATTTGGCTTCAGGTCGTAAAGAATGACTATTATCGCCTCTTGTCTGAAGGTAATCGTTTGAGATCGGAAACGATAGAACCAAAAAGAGGAATTATTTATGCGCAAAATTTGGAACCCCTGGTACGAAATAAGGCAAATTTTGTGCTTTACCTTCGGCCGATTGATTTACCAAAAAATGAACTGGTTCGTGATGACTTAATTCGTAAAATAAGCTATATCCTTGATGAGACTGGCGCCCCTCAAAGTGAGGGGACAGTTTTAACGAAAAACCCTGGCGAAATTCTTAATCTAGTAGTTGACCAGCCATCGTTTTATAAAATAAAAGATGCTCTTTCAACGGTAAAAATTGGTTCTCTTGAATCTTATCGACCTTTGTTTATTGAGGATAATATTGAATATGACAAGGCAATGTTAATGTCTATTGAATTACCAAGTTGGCCGGGTGTATTTTTATCAAGTAAAATAAGACGAGAATATCTTTTGCCGTCGGCAACCAGTACGGCAACTGTGATCGGTGAAAATAGCTTGTCTCATATATTGGGTTATACCGGAAAAATAAATGATGCTGAGCTAGCTGATATGGGTAAAGCCTATTCTTTAATTGATTATATCGGTAAGGCCGGTTTAGAATATTCTTGGGAAAAAGAGTTGAAAGGAAAGCCTGGTTCAAAAAATATTGAAGTTGACGCCCTTGGACGCCAAAAAAAGATTATTAATGAGGTTCCAGCAGTTGATGGGTCTAATTTATTATTGTCGCTGGATTTAGATCTGCAAGAAAAGGCAGAGGAAATTACGAAAAGCTATATTGAAAAGGCAGGTCTTCATCGCGCTTCCGTAATTATTATGAACCCGAATAATGGAGAAATTTTGGCGCTTGTTTCCCTACCTGCTTATGATAATAATTTATTTGCGAAGGGAATCAGTCAAGTTGATTATGATAAATTCTTAAATGATAAGAACCAGCCCTTGTTTAATCGTTCGATTAGCGGTGAATTTCCGTCTGGTTCAACAATTAAACCGATTTTTGCCGCCGGAGCACTTCAAGAAAAAATTATTACCGACACAACTAGCTTTTTAAGTAATGGCGGTCTGCGAATCGGGCAATGGTTCTTTCCCGACTGGAGGGCTGGTGGACACGGGGTTACAAATGTCCGTAAAGCACTGGCCGAATCTGTTAATACTTTTTTTTATTATATTGGAGGAGGCTTCGGCGATTTTAAAGGATTAGGCCTAACAGGACTGGTGAAATATTCACGCTTATTTGGTTTAGGTGAATTAACTGGCATTGACTTACATGGAGAACGAAAAGGTTTCGTGCCTACACAAGCCTGGAAAGAAGAGACTAAGCAC